>NZ_JAUBQS010000001.1:0-233496 GCF_036701355.1 Microcoleus sp. Pol12B3 | reverse complement strand
CCAAGACAAAACCTTCAAAAAAACCTCTTCCAAACCTCTGCGATCGTACCCTTCTCCAAAAAATATCAGCGCCATTGCCAGTAAAGGAACGGGAACCCGTTCCACTACTGCCCCAATCGTCTGCAATTCCCAGAGGCGATTGCCAAAATTAGCTGGTATAAGAACTGCAATCGTATCTAATACAGACAAAATTAATAGACCGTAGCCAATCCAACGCAGTCTGTAGATAGAAAAACCTTGTTCGCCTTGTAAGTCATTCATAAAATAATCAGAGTTGTTGTTAAGAAAAATCTCTCTTGACCCCGCCCAATAACGGATACAAGCCCCCGACAACAGTCATGGAGAATCAAAAATTTTAGACTCTTGTTCCAGCTTCCAGATTCACCTGTGGAATAAATCTAAAAGCTAAAAGCTAAAATCCACTGACTCAACTCAAGGCTCGGGAAATCGCGGCTGCCACCACCCATACCAAGAAACCCAAGCATTCTCTAGAATTTTTTTGGCATCTTCTGGAGTTGTTTTATCCAAAGGCACAGACATCTGAGTCCACAAACAGCGCCGGTCTTGAATATTTCCCCTACCCAACAACCAAAACAGAACACGGTTTGGCTGCCAATCGCGAGTATTTCGATTATATCTAAACTGTTGGGAAGTTACTGTAGGACTGCCATGAGGATTGATACATGAACTCAAATACAGTCGATTTTGCTGTTGCAAAAGTCCGTGAAACCCCGCGCCTTGAGTGCTTGCCAATGCTAGTTTACCAGGATTCGACTTGAGAATAGTATGTCCCTTCATCATACCTTCCACATCCCCAATGCTGTCTACCGCATAGCGCATCTCTATTTCTAGACCCATGCTATTTTTTTGATATTCATATTTCCTGGCAGCTTTGAATTCTGAATTTTCCTTAATTTCCAGAAGCGCGCTATTGTTTAGTTTCCAATCGGCTAGAGGCACCGACTCGGGAAACTCAAACGGGGTTGCCACATTCTTGCCGTCCGATGGATAGAAAACCAATTTTCCGGCAACCAACAAAACCCCTCCCAAAGTAACAGCCAACAGGGAAAGCCTAAGTGGTTTCCAAGAGGTAATAGCCATTAGAAATTCTGTCCTTCCTTATTTTGGGGTTGGTCTTTCAAAATTGCAAACCAGCAGAATAACCCGAAAATAAATACAGCAATCATAGAAAATATTACCGAACCATTTCCTTCGTGCCAGTATTTAAATGCTTCGGGTTGAGATAGCGATACCAGCACTGCCATGAGAGCAACTCGCGCGGCATTAACTAGAAATGCAGTAATTATGGCCACGAATGGCAATACTATTTTCTGACCCGTAGTGGTAGGAAACATCAGTAAGAAAACCAGAGCTAGTCCTAACAATTGTAGCATCGCATTTACGCCCGAACAGCCGTGATACACTTCCACACTGCCATTTTCCAGGATTAGAAAAACCCCTCTTCGCACCACTTCAAATCCTAGATAGTGGAGGAGGAAAGCTGAAAATTTTGCTGTTAATAGGGCGACATCAACGAATACTCCGATCAATCCCGGAGGAATAGCTGTATAGCCAAGAATTAGAAGTTCCTGCCTATATTGTTTTAGTCCTTTTGTGCCGGAAGCCAGCAATGCGAGACTGATTCCCGACAAAAAAGGCGTTGCTCGAATAAAAAAGTCGTATCCAGATATGGATGAACTTTTGAGCAATATTAAAGCAATTAACGATGACCCAAAGAAGCTGGCAAAAACTCCGCTTTCAAAAGTTAAGGATTCGTGCCTTTCCCAAATGAGAAATGCTACGACTCCCCAAAACAGTAACATTGTACCAAACAGGTCTGTGTCGTTTGTTCTGGAAGTTAGAGTTAGGTGTATGGCAATCAAACCGGAGGCGATGCCTAACAGCCAGTATTTAGGTTCTTGGACGTGCTTGAGCCAGTTTATTTCGGTCATTGGTGCTTTTTGTTTTTCCTAAAAGCTTCTAAATTGCTTAATCTTGTAACTCTATTAAAATTATCAGCTACAAACACTTGCATTTATGCGTTTCGGATGATTTTTAACTAAATCTTCACAATGATTGACAAGGGCGAATGTGTGTGATACTTACCTTTCCCTAATTAAATCTGAAATTAGGCGCAAAGATTAAAGAAAACAGGTTTTTTAACTCTGATCGATCGCACTCAACTAAAAATTTTCCTCCCTCAAACCCCGTTTCTGCACCTAGAGTTCAAATGTAAAGCTTGAAGGCAAGACAGAAACCTTTGTTGGACGCACTCTTGAGCTTGAAAACCAGTTTTTTACCGGTGCTGGTTTTTGGTAGCCCGTGCGTCCAAGAGTAGATTAATTAGAGTAGACTTTCCGGTAGTAAGTTTGATATTCCTCCGAAAGCAGGGGTTCCCACCAATCCCGATGGGCTAAGTACCATTCTACAGTCTGTCGCAAACCTTCTTCAACGGTTACTGAGGGAGTCCAACCTAACTCAGTTTTAATTTTGCTGGCATCAATAGCGTAACGCCGATCGTGCCCGGCTCTGTCTTTGACAAATGCGATTAATTGTTCGCAAGGACGGGCGGGTAAATCCTCAGCTAATTCGTCCATTAGCTGACACAGCATTTTTACTAAATCGAGATTTTTTACCTCGTTGTTTCCGCCAACATTGTAGGTTTCCCCAGGCTGACCGCGGTGAATAACGGCATCTAAAGCGCGGCAGTGGTCGAGAACGTAGAGCCAATCTCGCACGTTTTGACCGTCGCCGTATACTGGCAGCGGTTTGCCCAATAGCATATTGATGCACATTAATGGAATGAGCTTTTCTGGGAAGTGATAGGGGCCGTAATTGTTGGAACAGTTGGTGATAATTGTCGGGACGCCGTAGGTGTGGAAATAGGCGCGGGCGAGGTGGTCGCTGCCAGCTTTGGAGGCTGAGTAGGGACTGTTGGGCGAGTAGGCAGTTGTTTCTGTGAAGGCTGGGTCATCAGGACCGAGACTGCCGTAAACTTCGTCGGTAGAAACGTGGAGGAAGCGCATTTGTGCTTTGAGAGAGGGATCGTCAATTGCTTCAAAATGCTTGCGGAAGGCTTCTAAAAGCGTGAAGGTTCCGACAACGTTTGTTTGAACAAAGGCTGCAGGCCCGATAATTGACCTGTCAACGTGGGATTCTGCGGCAAAGTGCGCGACTGTGGTGATGTTTTCTTCTTTGAGCAAGGTATCGACTAAGGTACGATCGCAAATATCCCCCTGCACAAAACGAAAATTTTCTCCTCCTTCCAAAGTTGCCAGGGTTTGTCTGTTTCCGGCGTAGGTTAAAGCGTCGAGTACGATTACTCGATCGCCCGCATAGGTGCTGCACCAGTGATGCACAAAATTTGAGCCGATAAATCCAGCCCCGCCCGTCACCAACAATCGGCGAGGATCTCGCTCAATGCCTTGAGTCGCGTTGTCTGTCATAAAAATAAGAGTTATTCCAATAACTAAGCCTTTACAAAAGTAGCCTTAAAAGTAGTTTGTCACCAAGTGTTTGCCAGTCTGCAACTAAATTTTCTAGTGTCTCACCGCAGATTTTCTAAGTTGGGCGCGATCGAAGTATTGGTTCACAAAAGTTTAACTTTTACCTTTTTTTTGGCCGAAACGCTTACAAAGCAAGCATTGCAAATTTTTAAGCTGGCAAATTTAAATTTGAATTGCGTGAGGCTATAGCTGACTTTTGCGATCGATCTTCGATATGGGTGGCGCGCAGAGTTGATACATTTGTAAAGAGCTGTTACCATTAATTTTTTAATTATCCTTTACAATCTCCAGAGCACCATGAAGAAGTTTCAAGTGTTAGCTGGCATTGCTTCCGTTGTCGCGATCGCAAGCAGTATCGCTGTTTGTGACGCCGCATCTGCTTTCCCCTGTTCCTACAGCAAATCTGGGGCGGCTAAATCTGGTTCTGCGACAACAATCCTAGGTTCCGGCGGCTCGGAGCGAATGAATCCGTGGAAATCTTACAAAACAGCAGCTCTCGGTTTCCTCGGTTTGGCTGGGCTTGGGGGCGCAGGTGCGGCCTACATGAGCTACCGCGCTGGCAAGCGCGCTTCTGCTGCTTGCGCGGCGATGACCGATAATTTTGAAGTTTTTGAAGAGTCGATCGATCCGATCGCAGATGCAGGTGTTTCTGGACACATGGAAATTCCCGTGTTGCTCGATTTGGGGGCGGCGGGTGCTGTAGCTGAGTCAGCAGATGCGGTTGCAGCCGTTCGGGAACACCCAGAAGCTCCGGGCGGCGAGCTGGATTTGCCAGTTTCACAAGTTGCTGAGTTGAGTTTTGAAATTGCGATCGAACAAGTCCAAAGCGCGATCCTCAAATAGTTATCTCAAACCAAAGTATTCGCTTAGCGCACCTCCAATCTTGCCAGATTGGAGGTTTTTTGACTGGAAATTATCTACCCTAAAATTTATTTTCCTGCCGCTCGCAAAGCAGTGCAAACAATTGAGAACAGATGAATCGATAGCAAACAATATCCTATTCCCGCAAAGCTCTCGGAGGGTTTAATTAATATCAGTTTTAAAAAAATTGCTACCATCCTCAATCTTATACCAATTATTAAAAGTTGCTACTGCCCCTCATGACAAGGCTGTGCCATTTCCCTACTGTATTTGATGCGATTGAAACTGCTATAAAATTAGATGAGTCATAGTGAGATAGTATGTTGTGGAGGCGATCGCTAAAAATACTCTTCAGATCAATCTGAGGGTAGACGGCAAGAGTTCAAGTGACCTGTTATCGTTGAAAATATAGCCCTACAGATTACAACTCTAGGTTATTATGAATGCTTGGCGCGATCGATTCAATCAATTTACAGGTAAAACTCGAGTGGCAGTTTGCCGGGTGTTCGTTCACCTAACAGGCGAAGAAGTTGCACCGCTGTTAGGAGTTCTCAACCGCACCGCCAGAAGAGCAATTGATGCCGATGGCGACATAGCAGTTTTAGGAGAAGGTCTTGTAGAAATTTGCAATCACCTGTTGCAGTACGACAACTACTGGCAATCAGCCGCCAATGAAGGCGATGTTTTTTGGAATGAAGGCGAAGCGGGCGATTATGTGGATGAACTTTTCATTGATTCAGCCGATCGCTATCTCAGCGAGCCTCAATACAGTACATCTGTTTACGATAAAAATTCCCCCTTGTCTTTGCCTGTAACTAGAAATATGGTGGTGATGATCACAGTTGCTTATGAAGGCGAAGTTCCTGCCCTAGAAACTGACCTTGCTGATATCAACGCGCTGAAAGTCGGTTTAAAAGCCCTGATGAATTTACATTACCAAGAAAGGCTCCGAGCTGTGCAAGTTCACTTTTCTCCCGCACAGTTGGGAGACGAACTTACTAACGACCAAGTGTTGGTCAATTTCCCCGAACTTATTCCGATTTAAGGAAGGAAGAAGTTCGGCAACGGATTCAGTAACGGGTGTAATTGATGTAACTGATGTCGGGAAGAAGGAAGAAGGAGCCATTATCAAACAATCCATGCCAAATTATAAATTACTATTTATGATGCTGCGAAAACTGACAATTTATTTAATGGCTTTAATTTTCTTAGCGACGGCAACTGCCTGCGGTTCTCCAAGCAGACAAACTTATACAAATCCTGCTGGGAATCCAAATATTAACACAGTGCGTCCTACACCAAATAATAATAACTTGAGTCCAGGTCAATATCCCGTACAGCAAGCTACCTACGACGATGCTGATGGCGAATACAGTTTAATGTTGTTGAATACTCCCCCCGGCAGTCCCCCAGTTTACCGAACTACGGATTTGCAAATGGCTCGGTTAACGGATGAAGAAATATCGGCAGGCAAGAAAAGTTATCTAAATGTGGATAACAATCAAGCGGTTTTGCATTTGACAGAAGATTTTAAAATTGAGTACGTTCACAACGTTACCGAAACTGTTCCTAATCCTCAAACAGGTCAGCCACAAACCGTAGTAGTGCGACAGCAATCTGGCTTCTGGGCGCCGTTTGCTGGGGCTATAGCTGGTCAGGCGATCGGCAGTTTGTTATTTAGACCGCAATATTATATGCCACCAGTCTATCAGCCGGGAATTATGACAGGATATGGCGGGTATGGCAATACTTACGGCCAAGCTGTTCAGCGGTATCAAACTCGCTACCAAACTCCGCCTCCAGTTGTGAGAAACCGTCAAGTTTTAAGGACGACCGGCCGCCTGCGATCGCCTACATATAACCAGCCAGTAAGACCCTCAGCACGGCCAAATGGCAATCGATCGACCGGTTCGGGTTACGGTGGGAGCACTTTGAGGCGATCGCCCAACTCAAATTCCCGGCAGCAAAGGCGGAGTCCGAGTTTTGGTAGCGGCAGGAATTCTCGTCAACCGAGTCGCAGTCGTTCTTTCGGGAGTAGAAGGCGTTAAGAATGTAGGGTGCGTCGCCCTCGACTATGGGCGCCTTAGTGAGAAGTTTCCCCCAGCGACGCACCATATAACTATCAAGGTAGATCGAGTTATATTGTTACGCGGGGATTTTTACCGACTTATAGGGTTGGATGAGAATTTCAGCGGGAATCCCCAGTTCTTGATTCAACTTCCGAATCATCTCCAATGTCAAGGAACGTTTACGAGATAAAACCTCGGATACCCTAGCCCGACTACCGAGACATGACTCTACATCGCGACGAGACCATCGGCGAGTTTCCATGTAATAATCAATCGCTTCGATCGCATCGGGGATTGCGATCGGTATGTGTTTCTTCTCGTAGGCTTCCACTAAGGTGCTGAGTAAATCTAATCGATCGTACTCAGGAGTGTTTGGGGCTGCATTAAACAGTAATTCGATTTCTCGAAGGGCTTCCTGATAGTCGGTTTCATTTCTAATTGGGCGCAATTCCATACATCCACCTCTGTTTAGACTATTTCTGCATCTACTTTGTCATACTTGGCATGAGTGCCAATAAATCGGATGAAAATAATACCAAGGTCATAGTGAATTGCCACAAGCAGCCGATACTTCTATCATAACGCGATCGCATCTTGCTTACTAGAAGGTAAGGTTTGCAATCGGGCGATCGCTCGTTGAAGTAACTTTGACCATGTGCATCACTGACCATTTTTTCACGGATGCAAAGATGCACGTAACTTTTCAATATCATCATCCTGAAAGCACTTGGAAAAAGAACGATCTTTGTAGGCATTTGGATGTGGAAGGAAAGCAAAAAATCTTTCACTGCTCCCTATCTTTATTGCCTCAGACACTGAGATTTTTTCAGGGATATTGAATTGACTTTGAATTGCTTTCCTTGCACCTACTCCCAGCACCACAATTACTTTTGCCCCTGCCAGTTCTAAAGTCCTCAACAAATAGGCTTCAACACATTTATATTGCGCTCGTTCTACGCCAATTTCATTATGGGATTTACAATGCACTATTTCGGTAAGCGCATAATCAATTCCTGGAACCACATCCCGTTCAAATAACTCCATAGCACGTTGCCGGACTGCTGCCCAGAACTTAACAGCATGGCTATATGTCCCGTCCATTAGTAAGGATTTCGTACCATTGACGATCCATTCCTTGCGTCCCCCTCCAAAACGATAACTGAAGTAATCTTCCATATCATCGTCTGACCAAGACCAATTTGGGTAGTTTTCAACAGAGCCAATTGATGGATTTGAACTCAGAAAAAGAATAGGAGCTTTCTCTATATGTCCACTCCAAGGCTCAGGTACTTGAAACTTGTCTAAATTGAGCGATCTTTGATAATCAACAATTTCGCTACATGGATGTTCAGCAGCAGGATTTTCTCGACAGAACCGTGCATGGGGGCAATGAGCAATTTCATGTAGCAGAGTTATCTCAGACATTTTAAATGTTGGATTGCTGAATGTTTTAATTATTTGTGGCTTTTCCAATACCCAGGCTCTCGACTGCAATGCGTTACTGCGAGAATCAAAATGTACTACATAGTATTGGACAGCTTCAGCATATTCGGCAAGTGCTTCAGGATGAAATACATACTTCATGGGTCAAGCAACAGCCTCACTTGAGCTAAGGCTTCATCCCCGGGAATTGCTTGGACAGCACCGCTTCGGATCTCGTTACGTCGTTTATGAGCCTCAGTTGTCCAAGCTGCCTGAATTATTGGGTCGATATCGAATTCTAAACTTTCTGCGAGTTTTTCTGCCAAAAGCGCTCTTGATGCACTAGGCAGAGATAAAAGCTCTTCTGTTAGTTGTTCAATTGACCGCATAGCTTGTCGCCAAATGCTTAATTACGATCGTAATGTAACAGATTTTAGACCCATAGAAGGTCATCTATCCGGGGTTGATGTGCTTCGCTATCGCGGCGATCGAACAGCGTAGACAAACAGTTTATCAGACAGTATAAAACCCCTCAATCTAAAATTGCTATGCTGTAACAAAGCATCTGTCCTTTCACGATCGGATAGCTGACATGACCCAAAGCTTCAACCCCACAACAATACCCCCCGCCTTTCCCGATCACACGCAACTCCCCGACTCCGACGGCACTTTTGTACATAACTTCCAAGAACATCCCCAGAGTATCCTACTCACCGACTCCCTGGAAACTACCCTGCAAACCCTCCACCCGGACGGACAATATGCGATCGGGCAAGATTGTGGCATTTACTGGCGCGAAACCGACCCTCCAGAAAAGGGAGCCGAAGCGCCTGACTGGTTCTACGTTCCCAACGTTGGGCCCCTAATAGATGGGGAAATTCGCCGCTCTTACGTGATTTGGCGCGAGTATATTGTGCCATTAATTGCGATCGAATTTGCAAGTGGAAATGGGGCTGAAGAACGAGATAATACTCCTTTATCTCGCTTACCAGAAGGTATCAACCAGAAACCCGGAAAGTTTTGGGTATACGAGCAGATTATTCGCATTCCTTACTATGCGATTTACATCATTAAAACGAGTGAATTGGAAGTCTATAACTGGGTGAATACTCGCTATCGCCGTTTGCAACCAAACGATCGCGGGCATTATCCGATCGACCTGATGGGAGTAGAGTTAGGTGTGTGGGAAGGTAGCTATCAAAATCAGCATCAGCGATGGTTGCGTTGGTGGGATAATCAGGGGAATTTGTTGTTAACTGGTAGCGAACAAGCTAAACTAGAACGCCTCCATACCGAACAGGAACGCCAAAGGGCCGATCGCGCAGAACAAACCCAACGGGATGCGATTCCCCAACTGCTGGCAATGGGTTTAACCGTAGAGCAAGTGGCTCAGGCGCTGTCGCTGTCGGTGGAAGATGTACAGAGATTGGGCTGACAGTTAACTTTCATGATTCAGAAACCAAATCTCTTTTCTCGAATTGCTGGCATTTCTACGATCGTCCTTTGTGCAGCCGGCGGATTGTTGTACGTCAAAAAACCCGTACAATCTGTTCCCGCAAAACCAGCACCCGCAGAAATTGTACAAGCTGCGGAAGTGCGCGAGCTCCCCGGACAACTAGACAGCATCCCCCTCTTCAACAGCGACAGTCCCGAATGGGTCAAAAAAGAAGGTATTTTGCTCTCAACTTTTCCCCCAGACGGCAAAAAATTCCCCGCAGCTCACCTGAACTTTGCCTTTCAAGGACAATTCAACCTGTTTGCTCACCACTTTTCTCACACTCCGCTGAATTCGCGCACGTTGTATATAGGAGCTTTGTTGTACAACCCCAGTTCCGCGCCCGTGACGGTGGAAGTATTGCAGGCAGCCAGTTACCTGATGGAACCAGACGCACCGTTCAAACAGAAACCCGCACTAAGTGAGAATCCCGACGGCGAAGTATATTCCGGCCCTGGGATTAGGGCTGTCGATAGCGTTTTGCGGGGAATGCGGCAGCCGGATTTTCCGGCAAAACTGCTCGTTGCACCGGGAGAAACCGCATTGTTGATGAATCGCCCTATTCCCGTGCGGGGTCTGGAAAAGCCGATAAATGGTCGTTCTACCTTTATGCGGCTCAAAAGTAGCGGCAAGGTTTATGCCGCTACTTTGGCAATGTATGCACCTCAAAATGCTGATGGGGGCGATCCTCTTCGAGGGCTGCGCGAACGCGCGCCAACTCTGGAAGAATGGCAGCAATTGCTGAATAATGGCGGTTTGGCAGGCCCCCGCGACAAAACCCCGACTCCCCCCGACGCCACTTCCGGAAGCCTGATTTACGGCCGCGTGGCAGGGGTGCAGCAAGGTTCTGGATGGGAAGCGGAATTAGTCGATCGCGATGCTAAAAATCTGGCAATTCCCCAGACTGGAAAAGCGATATCCTATGCGATCTCTACCTTGCGCGGGGGCACTTTGGGAACCCAACAAGTGCAAGCCGGAAAAATGCTGGCGCGCTATCCCGACACCGCTTACGAAGCCCACGGCAATTACGGCGTACACTACAATCTGATTTTGCCGCTGCACAACACTGCCCAAAAACCGCAAACGGTAGCGGTGAGTTTGGAAACGCCTTTAAAAGAAGATCTACTCTCAAAAAATGGATTGCGGTTTCGTCAACCTCCCCTAGATTTTCCCTATTTTCGAGGTACTGTGAGGCTGCGCTACCAAGATGATGGAGGTTACGATGTAACTCGCTACTTGCATTTATGGCACCGTGTCGGTCAAGTTGTGGAACCGATGGTAAAGTTGAGGTTAGCTGCGACAGAAACGCGATCGGTAAAAGTTGATTTTATTTATCCTCCCGATTCCACGCCGCCGCAAGTATTAACAGTGAGAACTTTGGAATAGTTGATTTATTTATTTGAGTCACTACCAGACCCAAAAAATATGTGATTTAATTTCTACATTGGTATGTAGGTGACAATATGTCTTCTTCACAACCCCCGTCAGGGGAAAGAAATCCTCTAGGATTGGATGAATTGATTGCGATCTTGGTTGCCTTCGGCACGATGGGAGCAATTTTATTTTGGGTAACAGGTAAAAATCCCGAGCGATTGAATGCCAGAAATTGGCAATTTCCAGCCGTTTTCTCTCAACCTGCTGTGACGCCCGCGAGCCCGGGACTATTAACACCTGCGTCGCCCAATTCGGATTTGCGATCGCCCGCTACAACCCTGATTCCCTCAGAACGGGAAGTCGCACCTGTGACACCTTTAGGACCGATTTTACCGCAAAATCCTCCGGTGGGTGTAATCGTTGTTCCTCCCAACCAGCCAATTGCGCCATCGACTCCCGATCCAGCAATTACCAAACCGAAAACCGATAAACCCAAAGCCGATAAACCCAAAGTTGGGCCCGTTAGATTCTCAGATGTTCCAGACAAATATTGGGCGCGTCCGTTCATTGTCGCTTTAGTCGATCGGAAAATTTTTGCTGAGTCCACCGACAACAAATTTCGCCCCGACGAACCGATGACGCGAGCCGAACTAGCGCGCTTAATTCAACGAATGTCCGACGACAAAGAGCCGATCAGAAAACCAATTGATTTTAAAGACGTAAAAGACAAGAGTCCTGCCGCTCCTGCGATCGATCACACCGTCAAAACTGGATATCTTAAAGGATACCCAAACAATGAGTTCCGTCCCGACAAACAGATTCCGCGTGTCGAAGTCATCGCAGCTTTAGCGAGCGGTTTGAGCCTGAAACCATCAACAAAAGCAACCAAAACTTTACAAGTTTATACAGACAGGGCAAAAGTGCCGAAATGGGCAGTTAACAAAGTAGCATCAGCCACAGAAGCTGGCATTGTTGTTAACCACCCGAAGCGCACACTTTTGCAGCCTAATAGAACAGCAACTCGTGCTGAAGTAGCAGCCATGATTTACCAAGCTATGGCTAAAAAAGGCAAAGTCCCTGCTAAGTCTTCAGAGTATGTTGTGAAGCCTTTAAAGTTGCCCAAATAATATTTTAGGGGCGTTGCTCCGAGCAACGCCCCACAATAACATTTAATCGTTATTGTTTGTAGTCAGGACTCAAGCCTTCACTACAAAGCAGCTAAATTAATCTTGAAACACCATAATACTGCCCGAATAGCACGCTACCCAAACCTGATTAGTTTCCGGATCGTAAGTAATCCCGATCGGACTTGAATTAACCTTCACTGTTTGCAGCACTTTCATATCGCTCGTCCTAACTTTGCTAACAGTATTCGAGAAATAGTTAACCACATAAAGCAGTTTTCCCTGATTGGAAATTGTCATGCTGCGAGGTGCTTTTCCTGTCGAAACTTTATCAAGCACTTTACCAGTTTTTAGGTCAATTTTTGCCACATTTCCTTCACCATTTAAAGTGGCATACAAATAATTTCCATTGGGATCTATCGTCAAATGACGCGGCGCATTGCCAATATTCTTCAGCCATTCTACCGAAAAGTCGATGAGATTCACTTTCGCAATATCGGAAGAACCCATGATAGCAACATAGGCATTTTTTGAGTCGGGAGTAACAACAATTCCGCGAGGGTATGCACCCAGTTTCACTCGCTCGATTTCGAGATTTTTATTGATATCTACTACGCTCAAATCCCAACTGCACCAATTGCTAGATAGCGCGAAGCGATTGTCAGGCGAAACAGCATTGAATTTCGGAACAGCACCTACAGGAATTACCTTTTCTATTTTCAAAGTTTGGGTATTGATGCGGTACAGAAAACTTTGATCGTGTTTGGCCGCTGGAGAACACCTGTCGGTTCCCGGATTGCTAAACCCGGAACCGTACATTTTGTAGTTGGAGACGTAGGCATATTTGCCATCGGTTGAAAAAGCTGCTTCTACGGGAGAGCCTTTATAATTGCCTTTGAATTTAGAAAAGCCGAACTTCGACAAGTTTACTGTATCGGGAATAGTCTTGACTAATTTAAAGTTCCTGTCGTAAACTGTGATTGTGTGACGGTACATCATGTTTTGAGCAAAAAACAAACCCGCTCCCGAATAAACTATTGACTTTGGCGATATGTTACCGTAAATGGTTTTTTTCAACGTCATTTTTCCTTGAGTATTATCAGGAGGATTTACGAGATCTGTGGGTGGAAACTCACTTTCTTTATCCTCGGAATTTTCAGTTTTAAAGGGCGGCAAAGAGGGTTCTTGGGGCTGAGTTTGAGTTTTATCTTCGAGTTCGTTTGTATTATCTGTGGCGGTAGGAGATGGCGAAGATCGATCGACATTTGGCGCGATTTTTTCCGCAGCTTCAATACTCGCCTCTTCCGGCTTACCTTTGAGTGCTGACAAGGTTTTAGGGCCAACAATTCCGTCAACTTTCAGGTTGTTCTCTGCTTGAAACTTTTTCACAGCAGCCTGGGTGAGAGAACCGTAAAATCCTGTAGGCTTACCGCGAAAATAGCCTGCGTTTTGTAGAGTTTTCTGGAGTTCGGCTACTTCCGCGCCGGAATCACCTTTTTTGATGGCGAGTGCGGGATTGACTAAATTGAAAATTGTGAGAGCGATCGTAAAGAAAAGTAAAGGAGTATATGCTAAATTCCGGTGCATTTTTGAGTGGGTCGATCGAGTTTGACCCGCAGCCGTTTCCCAAGTTTCAGCTAAATGTAGGTAGGCTAGTCCGTCCATAGTTTTTACCGGGTATTTTTGGTGCTATGATACACCAGTTAACTTTGATGAAAGAGAGAATCTTATTATAATCAAACTTAGGGTAAAATCTCCAAGCAGTTTTTAATGGTGTAAGCAAGTAGGAGCGATCGACAATGTGGAGTGGGGAACAAACAACCGCAGAATCAACGACAAAAGAATCCCGCCAGACGTTGCTGTGGGACGATAACGGGGGACTTTGCCAGCGGGCTTGGGTAGAAATCGATTTAGCAGCTTTAACTCACAATGTAAAACAGCTTAAAAAGCTCTTATCTCCCCAGACAGAACTGATGGCAGTTGTGAAAGCGGATGCTTACGGTCACGGTGCTGTTGCAGTCAGTCAAACAGCATTGCAAGCAGGTGCTAGTTGGCTGGGAGTGGCGACAATTCCCGAAGGCATAGAATTGCGAGAAGCTGGGATAGAAGCGCCGATTTTGCTGTTGGGAGCAACCCATACAGCCCAACAGGTAAAGGCGATCGCCCATTGGCACTTGCAGCCCACTATTTGTACTGCCAAACAAGCCCTAATTTTTTCGGAAGTTCTCGCAGGCATTAACCAATCTTTGCCAGTTCACGCTAAGTTGGATACGGGAATGTCTCGCCTGGGTACGCCCTGGCAGGAAGCTACAGAATTTGTGCAATTAGTCAAGCGGTTGCCCAATTTAAAATTAGCGAGTATTTACTCTCACTTGGCAACAGCAGACAGTCCCGACCCCGCAGTTATGAGAGAGCAGCACCAGCGGTTTCAGCAGGCGATCGAGCAAATTAAAATAGCAGGAATTAACCCCCCTCGCCTCCACTTGGCCAACTCTGCTGCCGCCCTCGCTGACCCGGATTTGCACTACGATTTAGTGCGAGTCGGTTTAGCTACCTACGGTCTTTATCCAGCACCTCACTTGGAGTCGATAGCCAATTTGAAGCCCGCAATGCAGGTAAAAGCTAGGGTAACGCAGGTGAAAACAATTGAACCAGGAACCGGCGTCAGTTACGGCTATCAATTTATAGCTCAGCGGCAGACACAGATTGCCGTAATTGGTATCGGCTATGCAGATGGTATTCCGCGCAATCTTTCTAATAAAATGCAGGTTTTAGTCAGGGGTGAATTCGTGCGGCAAGTGGGAGCAGTGACGATGGATCAATTAATGCTGGATGTAACTGATATTCCCGATTTAGAAGTCGGCGAAGTGGTGACGCTGTTGGGCAAAGATGGGGAATATCAAATTACTGCTGACGATTGGGCCGCGACTTTAGGAACTATTTCTTGGGAAATTCTCTGCGGTTTTAAACACCGATTGCCCCGCGTAGCAGTAAACTATTAACAGTAGTCCGGCAGGGGTTTAAACTCCTGACTCATAGCTAAAGTCGGTTTAAACCGACTCAAGAGTTTGAAGGATAAAATTATCGATTTTAGTCCTCTTTTAGAGGACTTCCGCTATGAGACAGGGGTTGAAAACCCCTGTCGGACTCTCGCAATAAGCGATAAGACTGAGACTGCAATTCTCAATTTCTAATTCCCAATTCCCAATTAACATGACAGTTATTCAGACGTTTTTACCAATAGCCCAAACCTTCTATTCTCAGCTAAATGCAGAAAGAACACAAGCCTTGGAAGTAGCCCAAGAATTCTCAAAAAAATTCGTAGAATTGGGGTTTAAAATTGTACCTCAACTGCTGTGGGCGATCGGCATATTGTTAATTACGCGATTTGCGATCGGCTTTGCGGGCCGCGTGACTCGCCGAGCACTGAGTCGCACCGAAGCCACACTGCGGAAATTCTTAGTTCAAGCTGCTGAAATTACGATTTTGGTAGTGGGAGTAGTCGCCGCTTTGAGTCAGTTGGGCATTCAAACTACCAGCGTGGTTGCGGTGGTGGGTGCCGCGGGTTTGGCCATTGGTTTGGCGTGGCAAAATACTTTGTCGCACTTTGCTGCTGGGGTAATGTTGATTAGTTTGCGCCCCTTTGAAGTCGGAGATGGGATCGAAGCTGGGGATGTTAAGGGAGTGGTGGACAGCATCGGGATTTTTTCAACAACCGTGGTGACAGACGATCGGATAAAAATTATTGTCCCGAACAATCAGTTGTTTAACGGTACATTGAAAAATACAACGGCAATGGGAACGAGGCGAGTAGACTTGAAGATTGATATTGGCGATCGGCCAATTCGTCCAACTGTAGCTGAGTTATTAGAAATTGCCCACTCTCACCCGCTGGTGCTGGAGAATCCGCCCCCGACTTGTTTGGTGGCCGAGATTACTCCAGATACAACTATTTTATCTCTCCGACCTTGGTGCGCGTCGGTGGCTTACGAACAAGTGCGATCGCAAGTTCAACAATACGTCAAAGAGGCAATGGATGCCGACAACAATCAAGAACAATAGATATAAATCTAAAATCTAAAACCCAAAATTTATCGGAGGTATTTCCCATGAGCAAGTGGTATCCGCAGCAAATTTTGCAAGAACCCGGTGTCAGGATCACCGCCACCGAGAAAGAAACAATTCTCAGCAAATTTCCGCCTGCCGATGAAAACGGTCAAATCTATGCCGACGGAGTTTTTGAAGGCGGCGGCGTGCGGGGAGTTGCATTTTTAGGAGCACTCAGGTGCTGTAGCGATTTGGGCATCCGGTGGCGAAAATTGGCCGGCACTTCAGCAGGTGCAATTACTGCTGCTGTATTGGCAACCGACTTGTCAATTGATGATTTAGAGGAAATTTTAGGACAGCTCGATTACAGCATATTTTTAACTCAAAAAAACAGTCCTCTCATTTTAAACGGCGACCCCGCCGACGACTTGCAATCTCCTGCTTGGACGCTGCTTTTCCTAACAGTTAGCCGTCAGATGGGAGAATATTCGGCGCAGCCGTTCCGACAGTGGCTGGAAGCAATGCTCGGTCGAGGTAACTTGCACACTTTTGCCGATGTCAAACAAATCGTAAAAGACCGGGAATTAAAAGTAGTAATATCCAACCTCACTCGCGGTGAAATGTTGGTACTGCCCGATGATTTACACCGACGCGAATCGACCGATTCCGATACTTTGTATGAGCAGTTGCGACTCCAAAGCGCTGAACATTTTAGCGTTGCTGAAGCTGTTCGATTGTCGATGAGTATTCCCCTATTTTTTGAACCCGGAAAACTCGGCGATGACTTAATTGTAGATGGCGGAATTTTGAGCAATTTCCCCCTGTGGATTTATGACAAACAATCCGTCGGTTCGACTCCTGCACCGCCGCGCTGGTTTACCTTTGGGTTTCGATTAGTCGATACCGGAATTGAGACTAAAGCTAAGATTGATACTCCCCTGTCGATGCTGGCGGCGATGTTCAGAACGATGATGAAAGCAAGAGACCGCTATCACCAGCGAGAAATGGATAAGGGCAGGGTGATTAATATTGATGTGACTGAAGCTGGGGTGACGACGACGGACTTTAATCTCGATGCCGATCGCAAGGCTCACCTGTACCGCTTGGGATATTTGTATACTAAGAGGTTCTTTTTGAGTTCCAATTTTAGTTGGGAGAAGCACTTGAAGGCTAGGGGCTTTGGGGAAGAGGCTGAAGGTTGAGGCCGCGAAAAGTATACAGAGTAAGGGATTGAGGAATTTTTCAATAAGGGGTTGGCAAAAAGAAGATGTGTGTGCTATAGTTAGTTACTGTCATCTTGGAGAGGTGGCTGAGTGGTCGAAAGCGGCAGATTGCTAATCTGTTAAGGGTGTTAACATCCTTCGAGGGTTCAAATCCCTCCCTCTCCGTTTTAAAGCTTCTCGGAAAAAATTCCTTTTAATCAAATTTTTGGCCGCCGCTCAACGCCCATCCCACAAAATTTTGTGGGATGGGCTTTGAGCAGCGTCCAAATAAATTATTTTTGCAATTCAAGTCTAGTCTAGCCGCAATAATCAACTACTAAATCTAATTAAGCACTTTCATCGCTTCGACAAATTGCCGCGATATAAATGGCAAAATCTCTTCATTCTTGCTATTCTCTTTGCCCTCGGTAAATACAACCAACAAATACGGCCGCAAACCCGCTATTTCAATATAAGCAGCATCGTGACGAACTTGGCTTGTCAGTCCCGCTTTTGACCACAATTTTGCTGATTCTGGCAATCCCCCACCTAAAAAACCTGTAACTTGATTTTCGGGATCTGCCTCTAATTCTGCTGGATCTAAACTGCGTTTCATTAAACCCATCATTTCTTGCGATGCTTGGGCAGAAACAGCTACGCCGCCAATTATACTGTGCAGCAAACGCGCCGCTGCATTTGTGGTCAGCATATTTCTATTTTCCATTAATTCTCCCAGAACTGCTCGCTCGCGACCGTAGGGGCCGTCACACCAGGTTTTCTGATTGACGTTAATATTTTCTAATTCTGGCCAATCTAATGATTGAAAGTAACGGTTGACGATGTTTCGCTGCTGTTTCCAAGTTTCAAAGGGGGCGGGTGATAATTCTGGGCCGCTGGTGGTGCCGGTGAGGGCGTCTACTACTAAACTGGTGGCGTCGTTGCTGGAATCAACTATCATATCTCGGACGGCGCGTTCTAATTCTGGGGATGTTTGAATCATGCCTTTTTGCGCCCATTCCCAGATGGCAACGAGGTAGAATAATTTGACGATGCTGGCGGGATAAATTCGTTCGGAAGCTCTAGCGCTAAAACCTCGCGGTTGATATTTCCAAAATTCTTCTGGACTCAGGGCGCCGCCTGTATTGACTCGCACCGGCGGATCGTAGACTACCCAGGTAATGGCTGTACGATCGCCACTTAATCCTGTAAATTTTGACAATGCGGAGTCTATAATGCTACTGCCGAGGGTTTCTAATTGTTCGTCTTTGTGAAAAAATGTCATGGTTAATGGCTGACGCTTAACGGTTAACGGCTAGCAGCTAATGGCAATCTCTCGTTAAATGCGAACAATAAATGCGAACAATTAACAGCAAACAATGAGCAATTAGCAATGGCCAATTATCAATTATCAGATGTTGTGGAGTACCGAGCCCGATCGCACATAAATATTTACGATTCCCCAAAGTGCGATCGATTGGCAACTCAAGCAGCGCTGGGGCGACATTTGCGAGTAGTTGACCCCCCCCAGGTTAGGTCGGGGGAGAGAAATGGCATAGACTCGTTTGTTGAGGGGGATACAACGGCTGTGATGGTGCGGCTGTGCGAAGATGATTATCCGGGATGGCTGGATATTCGAGATGTTGAGTTGCTCGATGTGGCCGAAACAGTGTATCATCCTCTGGTGATTTCTGAGGCAGAAGTTAGGGAAAATTTGCCAATTGCAATTAGTTTTGCTTGTGAGGCTATGAACCAATCCAATTATTATCTTTGGGGCGGTACAGTCGGGCCAAATTATGATTGTTCGGGATTGATGCAAGCTGCTTTTGTGGCTGCGGGCATCTGGTTACCTAGGGATGCTTATCAGCAGGAAGCTTTTACTAAACCTATTAGTATTAGCGCTTTAGAACCGGGTGATTTAGTATTTTTTGGTACGCCGGAAAAAGCAACTCATGTAGGATTGTATCTCGGAGATAATCGCTACATTCACAGTTCGGGACAAGCACAAGGTCGCAACGGTATCGGTATCGATGTTTTGTCGGAGGGTGGGGATCTAGTCAGTCAAGCTTATTACCAGCAATTGCGGGGATATGGTAAAGTTGTGGCAAGTTATCAACCTAGTTAGTTGTTGACGGTTGACTGTTGACGGTTGACTGTTGATATTATCGAATAAAAAAATGGACGCTGCATTATTTTTGGAAAAATTGGCTGCACAGCAAGCTGAGGCTGAGGTTGTTCTTGATGTTTCGGTGGTGGTGCCGGTCTATAATGAGGTGGAAAGTTTGCCTCATTTGATTGAGGCGATCGCCTCTTCTATCCAACCATCGGGACTCAGCTATCAAATTATTTGTGTAGATGACGGTTCTAAGGACGGTTCTGCTGAACTTCTGCAGCAGTTAGCCAGCACTCGCGATGACCTTTGTGCTGTAATTTTGCGCCGCAATTACGGGCAAACTGCTGCCATGTCGGCAGGTTTCGATCGCGCTCGCGGCCGTGCTATTGTTACCCTTGACGGCGATTTGCAAAATGACCCGGCTGATATTCCGCTGTTGTTGGCAAAGTTAAATGAAGGCTACGATTTAGTTAGCGGCTGGCGCAAAAATAGGCAGGACAATACTATCAGCCGCCTGATTCCTTCTAAAATTGCGAACTGGTTAATTGGTCGCGTTACAGGCGTAACTCTGCACGACTACGGCTGTTCTTTGAAAGCTTATAAATCCGAGTTGGTAGCAGACTTGAATCTGTACGGGGAATTACACCGCTTTTTGCCGGCATTGGCGTTTATTGAAGGGGCGAGAATTGCAGAACTGCCTGTGCGACACCACGCCCGCCGTTTCGGTCAAAGTAAGTACGGAATTTGGCGGACTTTTCGGGTGTTGATGGATTTGTTAACTATTTCTTTTATGAAAAAGTTCCTGACTCGACCGATGCACGTTTTTGGACTTTTGGGACTGAGTTCTATGACGTTGGGAACGGTTTTAGGAATTTATTTAACAGTCTTAAAATTGGGTTTTGGTCAAATTATTGGAAATCGTCCTTTGCTGATTTTGGCTGTAGTTTTGCTGTTGACTGGCGTGCAGTTATTTTGTTTTGGTTTGCTGGCGGAAGTGATGATGCGGACTTATCACGAGTCGCAGGGAAAACCGATTTATCGGGTGCGCGAGGTGTTTGGTTCTAAGTAAGGGGTCGATACCAATTATACTCCGCCATAAAAAGAGGGAAAGTTTTGAGTTGTAAGTTAAATAATTTAAAACTCAAAACTCAAAACTACTTCCTAATCTTCAATTCTCTCATCTAAAATCTCAAATTTCAAATCTAAAATTGATTGACTTTTTGAGCTTGTCGGAGAGATGTAATAGTTGCGATCGCGTGTTCGGCGACTGCATCTATTTCGGCTTCAGTATTGAAGCGGCCAATACCAAACCGAATTGAAGCATAAGCTAATTTGTCCGATCGCCCGATCGCTGCTAAAACATGAGATGGAGATATTTTCGCCGAAGTGCAAGCAGATCCCGAAGAAACTGCCGCCGCCGGTTGCAAACCCAACATCAACGCTTGACCGTCAACCCCGGCTACACTAATATTGAGATTCCCCGGCAATCTCTTCGTAGCGTGACCGTTGAGAAAAACATCGCCTAATTCACTCAATTTTTCCCACAAACGCTGCCGCAAATTAACCACTCGTTCGGTTTCCGACTCCATTTCTGCAATTGCCAATTCTACTGCTTTGGCAAATCCAACTATTTGCGGCGGGTAGAGAGTTCCCGATCGCATTCCCCGTTCGTGGCCTCCTCCGTGCATTTGCGGCGCTAGTTGCACTCTCGGTTTGTTGCGGCGCACGTACAGAGCACCGATCCCTTTTGGCCCGTAGATTTTGTGGGCTGTCAAGGACATTAGATCGATATTCATCTCCTCTACGTCGAGGGGAATTTTGCCGATCGCCTGTGCCGCATCTGTGTGAAAAATAATGTCATTTCCGCGACAAATTGCAGCAATTTCTGCGATCGGCTGGATGACGCCAATTTCGTTGTTAGCCGTCATCACGGAAACTAAAATTGTCTCTGCGCGAATCGCTTTAATCAAATCGCCTATATCAATCAGCCCGTCGCTTTTCACTGGTAAAACAGTAATATCAAACCCCAATTTTTGCAAATAGGTACAGGGGTCAAGAATTGCATTGTGTTCGGTTTTTACAGTGATAATGTGCTTTCCTTTACTGAAATAAGCTTCAGCAATGCCTTTAATCGCTAAGTTATTTGCTTCGCTTGCGCCGCTGGTAAAAACAATTTCTTCTGGGGAGGCATTGATCGCTTCTGCTATGATTTGTCGTGACTGTTTTACCGCTGCTTCTGCTTCCCAGCCGTAGACGTGGTTGATACTGGCTGCGTTGCCGAATTGTTCGGTGAAATACGGCAGCATTGCCTCAAGTACCCGTGGATCTACCTGGGTTGTGGCGTGGTTGTCGAGGTATATAGGACGTGCGGACATAGTGCAGTTTTTGCTGAAAAAAGTGTTAGGTTTATTGTAGACGACCCCCTTCTCGTACTACAAAACTTTATAATTAACATATATTTGTGAAGATTTATGCGAGCTGACATTCAGGGATTAGAAATTACTCTCGGTGAGCTCAAGCACCTCACCGGCGCGGGGCCCCATCGCGTATACCGGCCCCCGACAGCGACTAAGTTTGCCCGCGAAGCTTTGAAAACAGTCGGTTTAATTGTTTTGGTTCTCATCAGTTGTTGGCTGCTAGTTGCGATATTTCCTAGAGCTTATTTGTTGTGGTTCGCCCTTCACTTCGCTGCCATAGTTGGTTTAATCTTTGAGGATGCCTGGAAAATTCGGTGCAGCCGGCAAAACCAACATTTAATCCATCTTTTTGATGATGTCGATCGCTATAATGGTATAATCAAAGCGATTGAAATTAATGACAAGATAGAAGATGCTGGCAATGCGGAAGTCAAAATCGGCGATCGCGCAAAAGTTATTCAAGCTTTGCAACTAATCAGAGACGATTTAGTTCGAGCTTTGAAAACAGAAAGAATTCTTAGGGAAAACAAAAAATTTGTCGCTACTAACTCCGAATTGTTTGCCAATAACTTAAAAAATTTGAATGCCCTGCAAATTAGCGATCGAGCCAGCCAACAAGGACGATTGCTCAACGAAGCTTTGCAGGTAGCCGTGGGAGTTCAAGCAGAAATGAAAAAGTTGCAAGATCGAAACGCTGCTAATTTTAAAAATGGCAAAACTTAGTAGCGAACACGGCTGCGTGCGCCTCTTACCCCGTAGCAATATGCAGGTTACTGAACGGATATAACTCAAACATATTCTCCAAATTATAAGTTATGAGAAAATTATAATTTATGAGAATTGTGAAAAAAATATCATAACTATTGTAAATTTTTACCTGTTACGTAACAGGTAAGGATATCTTGGAAATGTGACGTTAACAACCAGGTCAGTATGTCTTCTGTTAAACCCAAGATTATAGTTCTCGACGACGATCCGACTGGTTCTCAAACCGTGCACAGTTGCTTGCTGCTGACACGTTGGGACGAAGACACCCTGCGTTTGGGGCTGCGGGACAAGTGCCCGATTTTCTTCATACTGACAAATACTCGATCGCTAACTCCCGAAAAAGCAGCCTCCGTCACCCGCGAAGTGTGCCAAAATCTAAAAAGGGCGATCGCCAGCGAAGAAATCGAAGACTTCCTAATAGTTAGCCGTTCCGATTCTACCCTGCGCGGCCACTATCCCATCGAAACCGACGCGATCGCCGAAGAACTCGGCCCCTTCGACGCTCATTTTCTGATTCCCGCCTTTTTTGAAGGAGGCCGAATTACCCGCCACAGCGTGCATTACCTAATAGTTAACAGCGTCCCGACACCAGTACACGAAACCGAATTTGCCAAAGATTCAGTCTTCGGATACAGTCACAGTTACCTGCCAGACTATGTAGAAGAAAAAACCAAAGGTCGTATCCCCGCTGATGCAGTCGATCGCATTTTACTGGCAGACATTCGCTACGGAAGTTTAGATCGACTGATGGACATGACAGACAACCAATGTGCGGTTGTTGACGGCCAAAGCCAAGGCGATTTAGACACATTTGCCAAACACATTCTCAATGCAGTCAGTCAAGGCAAAAAGTTTTTATTTCGCAGCGCAGCTAGTATTTTAACATCCTTAGCTGACCTCGGCCCGCAGCCAGTAGCAGCCGACGAAATGGCAAAATATGTGAGGGATGGCAAACCTGGTGCAGTAATAGTTGGTTCCCACGTTAAGAAAACTACGGAACAATTGGAGCGCTTGTTAAAAGAACCCAATATAGTTAGCATTGAAATAGATGTATCTCACTTGGTAGAAGATTCACTAGAGTCTCGCGCTCAAATGCTGGATGAAATTCTCGAAAAAGTCCGCACTGCTCATGCCGATGGCAAAACGCCTGTAATTTATACCAGCCGTAAGGAACTCGAATTTGACAATGCAGAAACCAGGTTAAAATTTGGAGAGGCGGTTTCTGCTTTGTTGATGGATATCGTGCGGGGACTGCCCGCAGATATCGGGTTTTTGATTAGCAAGGGTGGCATTACTTCTAATGATGTTTTGAGTACAGGTTTGTCGCTCAAAAGTGTCAGGCAAATCGGTCAAATTATCGCAGGTTGTTCGGTGGTGAAAACCGAGGCTAATCATCCTCTGTTTCCCAATTTGCCAGTTGTTTTGTTTCCGGGAAATGTGGGGGATAGCCATGCTTTGGCTACGGTTTACAAGCGGCTGAGCAAGTAGTATAGCTCGACCAATCGCAGATTAACCCAGATGAATTTAGCTTCGAGTCAGGGAGGAGAATGTTCATCTGCGGTTGGTCGATGGGTTTCAATGCTCGATCGAACTTTATGGCAATTGCCACTGCGCGACCACTGCAAAAAAAATTTCTAGCCTACTTCTTTCTTGCCAAATCTATCCAAATATGATACAATAGAGGGTCTGTCTGTAAGCCAAACCGATCGCCAAAGTTGAAAATCGCCTCATCGTTAGGCACTATCAAAAAAATTAGATTTCTCAAAAATACTTACCTCAGAACTCTACATATAGGGCAAACAGCACTAGAGCTACTGCTATCAGTAGCGTTTCCAGCTTGTATCAGCGTAAATTTTAAAATTAAGTAGAAATTTCCACATAGTAATTTTTAGCTGAAAGGATTAGCATATAAGGGTGACAGAACATTATCATCCCCTAAACTCATTAAAAAATGGCCATTGGTTCAAGCTGATCTGTGGGGCGAGCTTTCAACACCTGCCTGCTGTACGGAATCTCACCTTGGCTTACACCTTAGCAGGCGCTGACTGTATCGATGTCGCGGCAGATCCCGCCGCCGTCGCCGCAGCGAAAGAAGCCCTACAAGTGGCCAGCGAATTACAGGCAAGAACTCAAAACCGCAGGTTTGGCGGCAAAGGGTTGCCGTTGCTGATGGTGAGTTTAAACGATGGGGAAGACCCGCATTTTCGCAAAGCCGAATTCAACCCAGCCGATTGTCCGGCGGACTGCTGGCGGCCGTGCGAAAAAATATGTCCAGCCGAAGCAATAGTTTTTCAGAGTGCTGGCAGTGGTTTTTCCGGGGTGATAGACCAGCAATGCTATGGCTGCGGTCGCTGTCTGCCGATTTGTCCGAGCCAACTAATTTATACTCGTTCTTACGTGTCTGCTCCAGCCGCGATCGCACCTTTAATCTTGCAATCCGGTGCGGACGCCCTAGAAATCCACACGCAAGTAGGCAGAGAGGCAGATTTTGCGCGACTTTGGTCGAGTATAGCTCCCTGGGTCGCTCAACTCAAGGTAATAGCAATTAGTTGCCCCGATGGAGACGGTTTGATTGATTATTTGCGGACACTGTATCAAATAATTTCCCCCCTTCCTTGTCCCCTAATTTGGCAAACTGACGGTAGGCCAATGAGCGGAGATATCGGAACAGGAACTACTAGAGCCGCGGTCAAACTCGGTCAAAAAGTTTTGGCTGCCCAGTTGCCGGGATACGTGCAACTTGCAGGCGGCACTAATGCTCACACTGTCAGCAAGCTGAGAGCCGAGGGACTGATGAAGGATGGCGGGAAAAATTTGTCAGTTCCCCCTGTCCCATACATTGCAGGTGTAGCTTACGGCAGCTATGCCAGGGTTTTGCTATCGCCAATTTTAGAACAATTAGAAACAATGCAGATCGATCGAGCCTATGCCGTTCCGGTGGCAGTGGCGCGGCCAGCAGCCGAAGTTCAAACATCTCGGCTACCTCAGCTCGAAGCCGTCCCAGAACTTCTCTCGGAGGCCGTGAGTTTAGCTTGTTCTCTAGTTTCCCAGCTCAAAGAATTTTAGTCAGAAGTCATTAGTTATTAGTTATTAGTCAGAAGTCATTAGTTACAAGTAAAAAACAACTGGCAACTGGCAATTGATAACTGTTAACTGACAACTGAGTAAAAAGTTGAAAACGTCACCGAACACATCGAGGCGAATGCAGATTACAGACGACCTCAACAGATTATTAGACATCGTGCCAGATGAGATCCGGCAGCCCTTAGAGCAGCACCCGCAGCGCAACAATCTCATTGAGATTGTCATGGATTTGGGCCGCCGACCTGAAGCTCGTTTTCCATCCTTGGCCGAACCTCTTTCCCAAACGCCAGTTTCCAAGGCAGACCTCAACTATTGCATAGAGCGAGTCGGCCACTTCGGCGGCGACAATCGAGCCGGTATCGAGCAAACCCTGCACCGAATTAGCGCCATACGCAACCGCAGCGGCGAGATTATCGGCTTGACTTTGAGGGTGGGCCGCGCTGTGTTCGGGACGATCGGTATTATCCGCGATTTGGTGGAAACCGGTCAGTCAATTTTGATGCTCGGCCGCCCCGGAGTCGGCAAAACCACGGCCCTGCGAGAAATTGCCCGCGTGCTCGCCGATGACTTGGAAAAACGGGTGGTAATCATCGACACCTCCAACGAAATTGCCGGAGATGGAGATATTCCCCACCCAGCGATCGGCAGAGCTCGCAGAATGCAAGTTTCCCGTCCCGAACTCCAGCACCAAGTCATGATCGAAGCAGTGGAAAACCATATGCCGCAAGTGATCGTGATTGACGAAATCGGCACGGAACTCGAAGCTTTGGCGGCTCGGACGATCGCCGAAAGGGGCGTGCAGTTGGTCGGTACCGCCCACGGGAACCGGATCGAAAACTTGATGAAAAACCCGACTCTGGCAGATTTAATTGGGGGCATCCAAGCGGTGACGCTGGGAGATGACGAAGCAAGACGGCGCGGTTCTCAAAAGACGGTTTTGGAGCGCAAAGCACCGCCAACTTTTGAAATTGCCATCGAAATGCTGGAACGCCAGCGCTGGGTAATACACGAGCGAGTTGCAGATTCGATCGACACTCTGCTGCGGGGACGCGAACCGAGCCAGCAAATCAGAAGCGTCAGCGAGACTGGAGAAGTAATTATCGAGCAGGAGTCGGCCACTCCCCCCGCCCGGTTTCCGGGGATGGCAGCTTCCAGCGGCCCGGCTGCGGTATCGGCAATCCGACCCGTCACACCGCTCTCTGGGTGGCGGAGTGCTGGCAAAATGGTGCCGATGCCCGCTCCCAGCGAGAACTTCGCTGCTAAAAGCGCGCCGGTTGCTGAGACTCGGTATTTCGAGCAACTGCTCGAAGAATCCCTGTCCGTCGAGCCGGTACCTAAGCCCGGACGTTTTTCCCAGAATGTCGGCCCTAACGGCGAAGATTTGCCCCTCCACGTTTATCCTTACGGCATAGCTCGCCACCAGCTCGAACAGGTGATTTCGACGCTGAACCTGCCGGTACTGCTGACGAAGGATATTGAGAGCGCTGACGTGGTTTTGGCTTTGCGATCGAACGTTCGGAACCAGTCGAAATTGAGGCACTTGGCCAAAACTCGTCAAGTTCCCCTGCACACAATTAAAGCCGGCACTATTCCCCACGTAGCGAGAGCTTTGCGGCGCCTGTTGGACATGGATGACCCCGGCACCCCGGAAGTTGCAGACCTCGCCTTATTCGCCCGCAGCGGTTCTTCTGACGAGCTCGAAGCTCTCGAAGAAACCCGCTTGGCAGTCGAGCAAATTGTCATTCCCAAGGGACAGCCGGTGGAACTCCTGCCCCGTTCTCCCAACGTCCGCAAAATGCAGCACGAACTTGTGGAACACTATCACCTGAAATCCCACAGTTTTGGGGAAGAACCCAATCGCCGCTTGCGGATATATCCAGCTTAAAGTTGGAGAGTAGTGCCTTTGAAAGCAGAAGGTAGAAGGCAGAAGGGATAATTTTTTCCTGGCTTCTGTCTTTTACCTGTTGCCTTTTTCCTTTAAGTAGCTGGCCACTTTCTGATATGATGTTCTGTGACACTGTTATTGTTAATGCGATCGGCTAAATTTCTAATTTCCAATTCTCCAATTTCCAATTACCAATACTTCGACTACACGCTCTTACAAGTTCCCCAATTCTCAATAGTTCAGCTACGCACTTCCCTTCAGCTCCCTTCGGCTTTGCGAACGGATGAGCCGCAGGCTAGCAGCTATGATCAGCACAAACTCAGCACCAGCTCAGTAAAATTTGCACTTCCCAAATTATTAAATTAATCTCCCTAAGTTGACATGAATGATTCCATAGTTCAGCTATTTATCAACTTAATTACTACTGAGATTGGTGTGCGAATTAGGTCCCAAGATCGAGCTGGTCTGTCTCATAAAATTATGACTCGAATGAGAGCCAAAAAAATCGCCGAACCCGAAAAATATTATAAGCTTTTAACTGCCAAAAATTGGGAAAGTAAAAATGAATGGTCAGAATTAGTATTGCTATTAACAACAATTGAAAGTTATTTCATGCGAGATAAAGGACAGTTTTCTCTGTTAAAAAAACTAATTTTCCCTGAATTGATAGAGCAGAAAAGAAACTTGCACAAGACATTGGGAATGCAGCCGACACTGCGAATCTGGAGTGCGGGCTGCTCTACCGGTGAAGAACCTTATTCTTTAGCTATTGTTTTAAAAGAATTGATTCCAGATTGGGAACAATGGAAAATATTAATTTTAGGTACAGATATCAATGAAAAAGTAATCAAAAAAGCGCCCCAGGGAGTTTACAGTCATTGGTCATTTCGCTTGGTTGAACCGCAGATACAAAAGCAGTATTTTCATCAGAGGCAAAATGATTGGCAAATCAATCAAGAATTGCGCGAAAGTGTAACCTTTAGCTGTGTAAATTTAATCACAGATGAGTTTCCTAATATTTACCAAAATCTTTATAACATAGACTTAATTTTGTGTAGAAACGTTTTTGTTTATTTTGAACATAAGTATATTTCACTGGTACTGAAAAAATTTGCCAATACCCTGAGACCTGGAGGATATTTAATGACCGGTCATGCTGAAGTTTACGGTCAAATTATGAACGAGTTTGAACCCAAGATTTTCCCGGAGTCGGTGGTTTATCAGCGTCGGGATGCAGTAATGGAGGAAGGCTCTCAAATAGAGTCTAGGGTTGCGACGGTAGGGGAAGCCAACTCGGCATTTCGGGAATTGCCGAAAGCAGATACTATGGGCGATGATAGTGGTGAGTTGCTAACAGGGGAAACTATGCCACCTCGTTTTACTACTAACAGCAATTTTCCCGAGATAGAGATGCCGCCCGTATTAAAAATAAGTAATCCGCTGGGGAAGATGCTGTCCTCTCCCTATCTGGAGCAAGGTTTGCCGAACACTGCCGTGTCAGTTACAGAAAAAATAATAGCAGAAAATACTCAAACTAAAACGCCTCAAATGCTAATTTTAGAGGCCAAAAAATCCTTTAAAAATAAAAATTATGCTGAGGCAATTAACAAGGCACAAGAGGCAATAGACTTGCAAGGGCATAATTTTGATGCTTATTTTTTAATCGCTCAAGTGCAGGCAAATGCAGGCAATTATTCTCAGGCAATAGAATACTGTAATCGAGCTAGAAAAGTAGAGCCTGGATCAGTATATACTGATTATTTACAAGCTCAAATAGCTGAAGAACAGGGGCAATTGGAAATAGCAAAAAAACTATTAAAGAGGACTATTTATATGTGCCCATCTTTTGTTTCAGCTTATATAGAACTAGGGAATATATACAATAAAGAAGGTCAAGTAAAAAGAGCTCTGAAAATGTACAATTCATCTTGTGAAATCCTGAAAGCACTACCGCCAAACACTCCCATAGATTCACAGGGTAAAATGACAGCTAGTCAAGTGCTGATGAATGTTAAAAAAAAATTGTTACAATTATACAGTAAAGAAGCTGTACACTAAAATATGGAAACTAAACCGTATCTTATCTTTGAACAGAACGGTTTTCTCTGCGGTATAGAAGCTTGCTACGTTCGGGAAATTTTCTTTCTGCCGGAGTTGACAGCAATTGCAGAAGCACCTCAAGATATTGTTGGGGCGATCGACCTTCGGGGCGAAATTCTCCCCGTGATGGATCTGAATCTCCGTTTTGGATACGCTTGGCAGGATTATGCTGTGACAGATAGTACGATCGTCATCGAGTGGCAAGAATCCAAAGTCGGTATAATTGTCAATCAAGTTCGCGAAGTTAAGGAACTCTCAGAAGATGCCATCACTCCGCAGCTATCTTACGGGCGAGACAATTCAGAAGCTACTCATCATTTTGTATCTGGATTTGCCCGCTGGGAAGCCGATATTATCATGCTGCTGAATCTCGATCGCTTAATTCGATATTCTCCCAAAAATTCCCAGGAGATCTGGCCTGTTTTTCCAAGCAATGCAGGTAGTGAGTCAGCAGCAGGTGAGGCAAAGACGGAAAATTCACACTGGCAAATAAATGCAAAATTGTTAGGCAAAAATCCTAAAAGTTTGAGCACTCGTGACGTTTTTTGCCCGCAGGCTACCCCGGAAGAAAAAGCAATTTTTCAATCGCGCGCTAATCATTTGAGACGGCGAGGCGGGGGGGAAAATGATGCTGCCATTAATATGTCCCTGGCGGTGTTTGTTTTGAAGAGCGAATACTTTGGTATTCCTTTGGAGCTAGTGCGCGAATTTACGGATATTAGCCAAGTAACTCCGGTTCCTTGCACTCCCGACCGCATAGTGGGGAATATAAATTTACGGGGAGAAATTGTGACGCTAATTGATATTCGCAGTGTTTTAAATATGTCTTTAAATATGTTGGATACTGCAAATTATCTCTCTAAGGCGATCATTGTTGAAGTGGCGGATTTAGTCGCTGGTATAGTTGTTGAAGAAATATTAGATATTATATACTTAAATGTGTCGGAAATTGCGGCTGTTCCGGCAGCACTGCATTCTGCTAACCGCGAATATCTACGGGGGACAGCTATTTATGGGGAAAAAATGATGGCTATTCTAAATTTGCAAAAACTGCTGACAAAAGGAGGAGTAGTTGTTGATGAAGAGGTTTGAATCAAGAACAGGGCTTACGCAAAGCATATATCTTATGAGTCAACTGAAGCATCTGGCTTGATAGTTCATTTTCTTCGCAATCCAGATTCAACGCAGAGATCGAGGCTGGTAACCAGCAGGACTTAGCATGAGAGAATTATGTTGAAATGCGTCCAGGACTAAAGAAGTTAGTTATACCACAATACGGTTGAGTTAAGCTCGATCCCCCCTTGAGAAAGCAGGGCGGTTTCATTCGACCTACGGGCACACCCCCGTGGTTGCCCCGATATTTGAAACACCGATTCCCTGGTCCGTGGAGGAGGTAGGCACGGGGGCGCTACCCCTACAAAACGATGATTTCCTTGAGAATGAAACAGCCCTGTCTTCTCAAGGGAGGGACAAGAACTTACTCAACGTCCTCGCAACGATGGGTGGTATGCGAGGGGGGTCTCTGAGGAAGAAATAGTTTTAACCCAAGCGTATTAAGTTATACCAAATCCGCTTTTAAAGCGAGATTTGACTAAGCAATCTAATTGGTGTATTCACGTACTTAAATTAAGGAGAAAAATATGTTTTCTAAGTTAATAAAATTAAATATTAAAAATAGAATGCTGCTCGCCTATGTAGCACCAGCAACTATATACTTGGGTTTTCCTCTGCTAGTTTATACAACTACTAATCAGGTATTGAATAATTTTAAAGAAGTGGAAAGGATAGAAAATGTGATCAGATACACAAATGATATGTCCGCAGGTGCTGAACAAATGGTACGGGGGATGCGTGGGTATTTAATTAATAAAAATCCGCAGTTTTTAAGTGATTTTAAAACAGGTGCAGAATTAGCCCGCCAGTCGGGCAAGAGTGCGGAGTTGAGGATCGAAAATCCTGAGCAGAGAGTTCGTTTAGAGAATATGCTACAACTTTGCAACGAATATTATAATGGTTCCAACCAAATAGTTGTTTTATTACAACAAAATAAGAAAGCCGAAGCATTGGCTATATTTAATACAGGAGAACAGACAAAATTTGTGGAGGAATTTGTGGCTATAAATAAGCAATTTCGCGAAATAGAAGTAAATGCGATTAAGCAAGCTACAGAAAAAACGAAGCAATCTTTAGTTTTCTTGATCTCGGCATTGGTATTTGGTTCTGTATTTTTATTGGTGTTAGGTGCGGTTATAGCTTGGCTGATTTCGTCAGGAATTGCCCAAACTATCGATCGGGCAATTAGCTCGATCGCCTCTTCTTCCACTGAAATTGCAGCCACCGTAGAAGAACAAGAACGCATGGCAAGTCAGCAAGCAGCTTCCGTAAATCAAACTACTACTACAATGGACGAATTGGGAGCATCTTCCAGGGCGACATCACAGCAGATAGAAACAGCCGTGGTTCAAGCAATGCAAGCTTTGAATTTAGCTGGAGGTGGCACAAAAGCTGTAGAACAAACTTTAGAAGCAATGGCAACTCTGAAAACTAAAGTTCAGGATATCCAAGGACAAATTATAGAGTTGAGCGAACAAACAGATCACATTGGTAATATCTCAACTGTAGTTAGCGATTTGGCCAATCAAACTAATATGTTAGCCCTCAATGCTGCTGTTGAAGCGGTGCGGGCGGGAGAAAACGGCAAGGGTTTTGGCGTGGTGGCGTCAGAAATTCGCAAACTTGCCGATCGCAGTAAAAAGTCAGGAGCTCAAATTAATCTATTAGTTGCTGATATTCAAAAGGCGATCAACTCAACGGTAATGGTGACAGACGAAGGAACTAAAACAGTGGAATCTGGCGTGAACATTGCCTCAGAAACCGCAGCGGCATTTGCAGGAGTTGCCAATGCCATTAACAATGTGGTTTTGAGCTCTCAGCAAATTTCGCTGAATGCCAAACAGCAATCGATCGCGATCGAACAGGTAGTGCAAGCTATGAACTCTCTCAATCAAGCCGCAGCCCAAACCGCTTGCGGTATCAGTCAAACTAAAGTCGGAACTCAAAAATTGAATGAAGCAGCCTTAGATTTGAAGGCAGTTTTGTAGGAGATCGATGAAGTATGAGTAGTTCCCAAAAAGTGCCAAATATATCCTTAAGAATTAAACCAATCGCTTTGGCGATCGACCTCGCTACAATTCCAGCGACATTAACGGAGTAATAATTTGTTCCTGGTCAAATAAAAATTTGATCTTAAATCAGCATTGTAGTTAGTTGTGAGTTGTGAGTTATTATTAGGGAGTTGTTATTTTTTCTTTACTACCCATTCCCAATTCCCAATACTTCGGCTACGCGATCGTACAAATTTCCAATTTCCTATACTTAGACTATGCGAGCGTACAAATTACCAGTAACCAATTTATAGTAACCAATGATTAACAAATTTTTCCAAAAAATGCAGCACCGACTGTTGCTACTCCTAATTTTAAGTACCTTAATTCCAGTATCTATTGTTGGTTGGTATGGAATTTATTCTTCAACAGAAGCACTGCAAAATTTAGCATTAATAACCCTTAGTGACAGTGTTAATTCTACCGCAAATCAAATGATTAACAAATTTGAGAATATGAGAGCAGATATTTTGTTTCTCCCCAAAACTCCCCCTGTTCAGGGAATGATTAGATCTAAAGAAGGAAATGGAGTAGACAAACAAACTAATTCAACTTATAAAGATTGGCTTTATCGAATGCAACTCACCTTTTTAGCTATGATGGAAGCCAAGCCATATTATATGCAATTGCGTTACATAGATAACAGTGGCAACGAGATCGTGCGCGTAGATTCTGACGGCACAAATATCCAAGTTATTCCAGAGTCTCAACTACAAAATAAAGCAGACAGAGATTACTTTATGGCAACTATGAAGCTAAAATTAGGAGAAGTCTATGTGTCTTCTTTAGAGCTGAATCAGGAAAGGGGGAAAATAGAAATTCCTTACAAGCCAACAATTCGCTACGCAACTCCAATTTTTAATCCCAAAGGAGAAAGACAAGGTGTTTTGATTAGCAATGCTCTGGGTAGCACTCTGATCGATAGGGTTAAAAATTTTAATCATGAATTCTCAGATCAATCTTTTATCTTAAATCAAGATGGATATTATCTGGCTCATCCCAATCCTAAAAAAGCATGGGGATTAGAACTTAAAACCAAGGAAAATGTTAAAAACGATTATTCAGCAGGCATTGTTGCTAAAATACTCTCAGGTGGTGAGGGAAATATTGATAATAGGGATCTAGTGATTAGTTATAATACAGTTTTTCCCAGCAAACAATATAAAAATAAATTTTTAGTAATTGTGGATAGTTCACCCAAAAAAATTCTATTTTCTTCTATTGATTCTCTTCAAAAAATCGCAGCTATTATTGCTATTATTTCTCTGGCTATGGTGCTGGGCTTTGGATGGTTTTTTTTGCAAAAAATAGTTGCTCTAATTCGGGATCTGATTTACGAAATATCGTCATTTTCAATGCAAATAGAATCTAATATGAACGGGCAAGAGCAAATAGCAAATAGACAATTTTTCTCGGTTAATCAAACAACTATAACTTTAGAAAATTTGGGCAGATATTCTCAGGAAACAGCCGAGCAAGCTGAGTCTGTTGCCGTTGCCGCTCGCCAAGCTTTAAATCTAGCAGAAGAAGGTACTAAAAAGGTAGATCAAACTCTCAATCAAATGCTGAATCTTAGAGAAGCTGTGGTGGCAATTTCTAAGCAAAATCATCGACTCGACGACAGCACGAGTCAGATTGGCAATATATCGACTCTCGCAAGTTTGGTTAGCGATTTAGCCAGCCAAACTAATATGCTGGCTCTCAACGCCGCTGTTGAAGCAGTCAGAGCCGGCGAGTACGGTAAAGGTTTTGGGGTGGTAGCAAGCGAAATTCGTAAGTTAGCAGATGAAAGTCAAGAAGCAGCACAAAAGATTAATGGTATTATTCCAGAAATTAAGGGTGCGATCGACTCAACGGTAAAAGCAACTGAAGATAGTCGCAAAACGGTTGCAGAAGGGGTGAAAACAGCACAAGATACGGCAGAAGCTTTTACGGGTGTGAGGGAAGCTTGCAATATGGTGTTTGCTAGCAACCAGCAAATTTCCTTTAACGTTAAACAGCAGGCGATCGCGATTCAGCAAGTAGGTGAGGCTATGAGTTCTATGAAGGAAGCCGCGTCTCAAACAGTCAGCGGTATTACTCAAGTTAAAATCGGTACTCAACAACTCACAGAAGCTGCATTTAATCTTAAAGAAGTAGTGTAGTAATTAGTCATTAGTCATTAGCAATTGACTGATTATTCAACATAATTATCATTAAGAATTACCCATGAACCTTGTTCTATTACCTATTACTCAAAAACATATATGATGATTGAAGATCAAGAACTTCGAGATGTATTTAAAGTCGCGAGTCAAGAACACTTACAGAAACTAGACGACGGATTGCTGTACTTAGAACAACATCCGAGCGACTTAGGTAAGTTAGAACAATTGTTGCGAGAAACCCATTCTCTTAAAGGTGATGCTGGGATGCTAGGCGTAAAAGATGTAGCATCTTTAGCTCATCAAATGGAGCATATTTTGGGAGACCTCAAGCGGGGAGAAACTCAACTGAATTCGGATATTAGCGATCGACTTTCGCAAGGTTTAGAAGCCATGCGGAAACTCGTTAACGAAGCCGTTACCGGGGAAGATTCCGGCGTTAATACTTTTTACATCCTCGCTAGCATGATGGGTGCTTCTACTGAGCCACAGCCAGCAGCCTCAATAGTAGATGCCTCATCTTCACAAGTACCAGAAGAACCGTTGGTAAAACCGCAATTTACTGAGCCTGCTACCCAAGAACTAGAAACAAATGTTGAAACTTCTCAAGTTCTTAACTTAGAGAAAAATTCCTCTTTTTTACAATTACAATCCAAGCCTGAATTTCTAGTGGAAACTCTAAACCTGCCTGCACCTTCTGAACCAGCCACTGCGTCGGCTTCGCAGTCGACAGTTACTGCCTCCTCAACCTCATCTTACCGCATTGAAACCATTCGCGTTGCTACTCAAAATTTAGACGATTTAATGACTCAAGCGGGGGAACTTACTGTCACAAAAACTCGGCTAGGACACCGAGTTGCAGAGATAGAACAAATTACAACTTTGTGGGAAGAGTGGAGCCGAGAATATTTTGTAACGAGGTTGACTGTCGATCGGATGCAAATAAATGAAAACGGTATTAAAGCCAACGGTAAATTTAGCCAATTGCAGGATTACTATCAACGTACAGAAGAACGTTTAGAAAGTCTCGGAACTTTAGTTAACCACTTGAAAAATAGAGTTTATGAAGATACTGCCAGACTAGAATTAATCGCTGAGGCATTAGAATCAGGAATTCGCACTTTGAGATTGCTGCCTTTGTCTACTATTTTTAATTTATTTCCTCGAACTGTTCGAGACTTAGCGAAACGGGAAGGTAAAGAAGTTGCGTTGGTGATTGAAGGAGGCGAAACTACAGCCGATAAACGCATTTTAGAGGAAATGAAAGATCCTTTAATGCACATGATTAGAAATTCGATAGACCACGGTATTGAGACTGTTGAGGAGCGGAAAAAACTAGGTAAACCTCCCGTGGCTACTCTCCGAATTAAAGGCTATAATATTGCTAGCAATATTATTATTGAAGTTGCTGATGATGGCCGGGGACTAAATCTAGAGAGCATTCAACAAACGGCTGTAAAACGTAATATTTGTACAGTTGAAAAACTGGCAGAAATGACAGAAAATCAAATACAGTCTTTGATTTTTACTCCGGGTTTTTCGACTAAGAAATTTGTTACAGAAGTATCGGGGCGCGGGGTAGGTTTAGATGTAGTTCGCACTAATGTTGAAGCCCTAAAAGGTAGTATTCAAGTAGAATCTTTACCGGGTGGAGGATGCACTTTTAGACTGCAAATCAGCACGTCTTTAGCTACAGCAAATGTATTAATTGTCATAGTTGAAGACATTCCTTATGCTCTACCAGTCGAGTTTGTAGACACGGCTCAACAGGTGTCTCAGTCTGAGATATTTGCTATAGAAGGTAAGGAAACTATACTTTCAAACGGTCAGCCTCTTTCAGTTGCTCATCTAACAGATTTACTAGAATTAAACAATAGACAAGGATGGCAAAAAAATCGGTATTTGAGGCAGGAAAGCGGGAGCGAAGATCTGAGAAAAAATCAAAACTACTTCCTAAATTCAACTTCTTCAAAAATGCCTTGTATTGTTTTGAAAGTTGGGGAGGAAAGATTGGGATTATTTGTAGATGCTTTGATAGACGAACAAGATGTGGTGATGAAACCTCAAAGTCAATTGCTGAAACGGGTGCGAAATGTTTCGGGTGCTACAATTCTGGGGACTGGGGAAGTTTGTATGGTACTCAATCCCCACGATTTGATAAAATCTGTACGCCAGCAAGTTTCTTCCCGTATGGTTCCTGGTGCGCGATCGCAACTTGAGACTGCCAGCAGAAAACAAGTTATACTATTAGCAGAAGATTCGATCGCTACGCGCACTCAAGAAAAGCGCATCCTGGAAGGTGCGGGTTACGAAGTTGTGACTGCGGTAGACGGATTGGATGCTTTCCATAAATTAAAAACTCGCAACTTTGATGCTGTGATTTCTGACATACAAATGCCAAATTTAGACGGTTTGGCTCTGACTATAAAAATTAGGGAGCAAAAAGAATACAGTGAGTTGCCGATAATTTTAGTTACATCTTTAGCCTCGGATGAAGATAGAAAAAGAGGAGCTGATGCGGGGGCAAATGCTTATATTCCTAAAGGTACTTTCAATCAAGATGTGTTGGTAGATACACTAAAAAGGTTAGTTTAGTCATGAGTCATTAGTCCTTGGTTATTAGGCATTTGTTATTTACTACCAATTAGCAAGGCCCAATACCCAGTGCACAATTACCAGTGCATCGATGCTTACTTAATACCCAATACTTTGACTACGCGGTTACTGAGGTAGTTGTACTGAGCTTAGCCACTCGCTCTGCGCGGCTTGCCCGCTCACTAAGCCCAGGGGAAGTAAGTCGTAGGGCATTACAAGTGCCTAATTTCTCATTCCCCATTTCCCATACCCCATTTTCCAGCAAACAGATGTTATCGCCCATTAAACTATTGTTAGTTGAAGATTCTCCAGTAGTTACGATCGTCCTCAAACGAATTTTTGAGTCCTCGCCAGACATCCAAGTTGTAGGAACCGCTTGCAACGGACTAGAAGGACTAGAATTAATCCCCAAACTTCAGCCCCAAGTAATCTGTACCGATTTGAACATGGCACCAATGAACGGGTTAGAATTTACGGAAGAAGTAATGAAGAAATATCCGCTACCAATTTTAGTAATTAGTGCTTCAGTGCAAGCGAATGATACTCAGAATGTATTTCAAGTGTTAAAAGCTGGTGCATTGGATGTTTTTCCTAAACCGATGGGCGGGCTGGTATCAGATTACGCTATTCTAGCCAATCAATTAATAGCTAAGGTTAAAATACTCTCAGGAGTTAAGGTGTTTACACGGCATCAAAAAAAGATGCTAACACCAGATAACAATCCAATTGTAAAAATCAATGAAGCACCAGTTTCTAGTTACAAGTTTTCCAATGAAAATGTTAAATCTTCCACTATTAAAGTATTGGCTATAGGGGCTTCTACAGGGGGACCGCAAGCACTATATACAATTATTTCTAAACTTCCAGCTAGTTTTCCAGTGCCTATAATTTGTGTCCAGCACATCAGTGAAGGTTTTTTGCAAGGATTAGTTGATTGGCTGGGTTGTGAATCGAAACTGCCTGTTAAGATAGCTACTTTTGGGGAATTACCACAAGCAGGAACTGTTTATTTCCCGCCAGAAAAACGTCATTTAGAATTGGACTCTCAAGGGCGATTTGTTTATTCAGAAGCTGGTCATGTCGCGGGACACTGCCCTTCTGTAACCGTGACATTTAAGTCAGTAGCTAATTTTTATAGTCGGGGAGCAGCGGGGGTTTTGCTGACAGGAATGGGTAGAGATGGTGCTGACGGAATGTTGGCGATTGCCAGACAAGGGGGGTTGACAATCGCCCAAGACGAAGCTACCTGCATTGTCTTCGGAATGCCCAAGGAGGCGATCGCCCTCGGTGCCGCCCAATATATTCTACCTGTCAGTGCGATCGCCCCCCTACTCCTGGCTAAATTAAAAATTTAGGACTTACCTCGCAAATTGTGCAGAATACCCCGCCGCCAGACTTGTTAAAGAAGTCGAGGTTCAGAGAGTACCCTGGCAACTTTTTAGTTCATTAATTACTCAAATTACTTCATTAATTACTCAAAACTAATTTTTTTCTAAGTCCGCTTATTTGATTTTGATAAACTTACCAATTACCTCGCGCAACTTATCAGCATCAAACGGCTTAGTTAAATACTCTGTTGCTCCCGCCAAACGCCCCTGTACCTTATCAAAAGCTCCATCTCGCGCTGTCAGCATTACGATCGGCAAATTCTGAAACTGAGGCAAGCTCCGCACCGTGCGGCAGAGTTCCAATCCGTCAATACCCGGCATCGAAACATCCAGCAACAAAACAGAAATTTGTTCGTGATAAATAGTTGACAAAGCATCCACTGCATTGTCGGTTACGAGAACTCGAAACTCTTTACTTAAGGCCTGTTTAACAAGTCCTTGCATCACGACACTATCATCAACTGCCAAAATAGTTGGTACTTGACTGCTACTTGCAGACATATTCTTCTCCCTGTTTATTTATAGTTCTTGAAAATACAAAACATACTTCCTGCATTTATTTTTTGAGGGTTGCCTCTATACAATAATTGTCAACCCCGTTGGAGCGTTAGTTGAAACATTACCCCTGTTTTTTTACCTCAAACTCGAAAAAAGGAATTGGGAGAGTGGTCGATCGGCAATTACAACAGTTGCCAAATGTGCATCCGGGCCCAGAAACCCTAAAGGTCGAGTTTGAACAACTATTGTTACAAAGTTTAACATCTTACCAATCTTTTGTAATTCATCTCCTAACAGTAGTTGAACTCCCGGCTAAGGCACAGCTCGGTAAAGGACACTGGTATTGTTGCACAAACCCCTGATTTAAATCTACCAGCAAGCCAGCTACCCACGATTAGACAAGTCTGTTAAAATACAATTAAACTGATAAAAAAATTATAGGTAAGCAATAGTCATATATTTTGGAAAGCGGCTTCCTCCCAACAGAGGCTCTTAAATTTAGAGAGCCGGAGGTATTCAAAAGCATAGTCAACTGGAAGTATAATTTATATAGTCTAAGATTTGGGGTGCTCTAACTCCGATAACTCAAAAGTTTCCCGATCAGTCAAGAGGTTAGTCTGAATTCGGCGCAAGCAACCTGCGCCGAATTTGCGCCCAGAGTCTCCCAGCACAGAATTCATAGCTTGTTTTTCAAGGGAAGTATTGAGAAGGGCGGTTGCCAGCAACTAGACGGGCAGTTACATATGATGAAAGCACCCTTGCCTCTTGGTAAAAAAGTGTTCAAGCTCCATAACATTGACTTGTATCAACTTCTAGGCTCTGCTCCAGACGCTTGCTTAGACAATTTGGTAGGTTTGGCAGCTCAAATCAGCCGAACTCCTATTGCTTTCTTGAGCTTGATTGACGGTAATCGCCACTGGTTGAAGTCGCAGTTAGGTATCGATCGAACTTTGGCCCACCGTTACCTGAATTTTTGCGATCGCGCCCTGAACCAAACTCCCGAAGAGTTCGCCCAGAGATCAAACTCAAACTCGGAATTTGACCGGGCAATTTCCCTGCAACAACCGCCAGTTGCTCCCGAATTGGCGGTTGAACTCCCTATAAATTCCTTTAAAGAACTGCCCGCCGCCATTGTCCGAGACGCTTCCACAGATGTGAGATTTGGCGAACACCCGCTGATCGTTTTCTACCCCTTCGTGAAATTTTACGCCGGCATCCCAGTTGTCAGCTCTGATGGCCAGGTGCTGGGAGTGCTATCCGTCATGGACTCGGTGCCGCGAGACTTGACAAAAGAAACGATAGAATCTCTACAAGCTTTGAGCCGGCAAGTTGCGAGTTTGGTGGAGTTGCGCTGGCAATTAGTCAAAGCTCAAAAACAGTTGCCAGAGGTAGAAGATATTAGCTCGGACAGCCAGCAAGTCTCGGAGTTAGTTCGTCGTGACTCGAACCCCTCCAGCTTGTGTGCGGTACATACGCCACAGAGCAGCATGAGAATATACGCAACAAAAAAGCTCCCGACGCTCGATGAAACAGGCAAATCTCAATATTTGTGGGAAACTTCAGCGAGCATCGGGCGTGCAGACGATACCAAACAAATCGGAGAAATTGATGCCGGCCCGCGGGACACCTCCGGTCAACTAACGGCCGCGTCGCTAGAAGAGCGATTGCGCTTGGGAGCTCTGCAAGCTAAAGTCGGTGCCGCCCTCGGACAAGGTGGGAAAATATCGCCCATCCTCAACCGCTGCACCGAGGCAATGGTAGATTACCTCGACGCCAAAGAGGCGAGTATCTGGACGTTCAACCCGCAGACAGAGCAGTTAGAATTGCAGGCCGATTCAGGACTCAGCACCGAAGGGTGGCAACGGGAAATAGAAGATTGGGTGCGAGCAGAACCGGGAAAACTCCAAACGGCTCCTGTATGCCTAATGTCGAACCCGTCTCTCTGCGCCATTGCCTATCCGCTGATAGTGGAGGAGCGACTGGTGGGAGTGATGGCTCTGTGCAGTAGCGCTTTGGTAAGTGAGGGAGCGCTAGAAGTTCTGAGCTGCATGGCTAACGCCATCGCCGTGGCGATCGATCGCATCACGGCCCGAGAAGAATTGTTGAGCCGCCGGGAAGGCTTGCTGTTCGGCCTCGCCAGCCAGATGCGAAATTCCCTCGACCTCGACAAAATTTTAGATACGGCTGTCAACGAAATTCGCAGCTTGTTGCAGGTTGACCAGTGCTACTTTTTGTGGTACTCCATCTCGCGAGACGGGCAGCCAAGCTTTGCAATCACCCACGAGGCGGCAAATCCCGAACTGAAGGAGCGGCTCACAGAATACCCGATCGAACAAGTAACCCTGCTGGCCGAGAAAATTTGCCACCGCCAAACCCTCCGGATCGGGGACGCGGCAACAGCACTGTGCATAGAACCGCCCACGCGAGATTTTTTGACCCGTATGGGGATTGTTTCTAACCTGCTGCTGCCGCTCAAGACTCGCTCCGGTCAAATGGGTGCTGTAGTTTGCAACCATTACAGCAGCCACCGTTCCTGGGCGACGAGCGAAGTGGAATTGCTGCAAGCGGTGGTGGATCAACTGGCGATCGCGATCGACCAAGCCGAACTCTACGCCCAAACCCGCGCGGCAGCCTTAGCAGCCCAAACTCAAGCCCGCCAACTCACGGAAACTTTGCAGCAGTTGCAGCAGAAAGAAGCTCAGCTCATCCAAAACGAAAAAATGTCCTCTCTTGGTCAAATGGTCGCCGGCGTCGCCCACGAAATTAACAATCCGGTTAATTTTATTTACGGCAACTTGACTTATTGCAAGCAGTACATGAAAAATCTGCTGGATTTGCTGCACTTGTATCAAAAGCACTACCCCGAGCCTTGCCCCGAAATACTCGACAAAAACGAAGAAATCGATGTTGATTTCATAGCGCCGGATTTGCTGAAAATTCTGTCTTCAATAGAGATGGGAACTGAACGCATCCGCCAAATTGTCCTGTCTCTGCGGAACTTTGCACGGCACGACGAAGCCGAGATGAAGCGGGTGGACATTCACGAAGGGATTGACAGCACGCTGCTGATTTTGCAGAGCCGCTTGAAGTCAAATGGGATCATACCGGGAATTGAGGTAATTAAAGACTACGGCAACTTGCCGAAGGTAGAGTGCTATCCCGGGCAGCTAAACCAAGTATTTATGAATATTTTGGCGAATGCGATCGACTCTTTGGAAAATCAGCCTCCACCCAAGACGATTAAAATCTCGACGGCGGTGGTGGGCCCAGGCTCGGAGGCTGATGATTCAGGAAAGTCAAGCGGTCAAGTTGTGGTGATTCGGATTCAAGACAGCGGGCCCGGATTGGCCGAAAAAGCTAAATGCCACTTGTTTGACCCTTTCTTTACCACTAAACCTGTGGGCAAGGGTACGGGACTTGGCTTGTCTATCAGCTACCAGATTGTGGTGGAAAAACACGGAGGAAGCTTGAACTGTATCTCCAAACCAGGAGAGGGAGCGGATTTCAGGATTGAAATCCCGGTAGCTCGCCCGCGTGCGCTCAAAGAATAAACCTGCGGGCGATCGGTTTCAAAAAGATTTTTTAAATTTTATTGTCAAAATGCTTGACAGATTGCTGTGTTTGAATGTTAAGATAGTGAAGGTTAAGACGTTGGGGCGTCGCCAAGTGGTAAGGCAGCGGGTTTTGGTCCCGCCATTCAGAGGTTCGAATCCTTTCGCCCCAGTTAAATTGTTTGATGTCAATCAATTATTTAACTCATAGTTTAGAGTTAGTTCTTGACAGACGATATAAAAAATACTCCATAACTACAAACGTAATTAGGAGTTGCTCACAGGATATAAGAAACCGGCTTTCTTGCGGCGGGTTTTACCTAAAAGCCTAGATTTGTGGTCAAGAAATTGGTTTTTTTGGTCGTCAGTACCCTTTTTTGGTAGAAACCGTTGTTTTTGCGTAAGATCGCTTCTGAGTGTACCGGAATTGTAAAATCGAGTCAACATTCAACACTCATATCAAATCGGGTTGCATTGGAATGATTAAACCGCTCTTGACGCCGAAAAAACAGAGAAAGAGAACACAGAGATGAATAATTCCCATGCTACCGGATTTGATATCAACCATCCTTCAGTTTTTCGACTAACGGTCAACAGTCAACTTTTCGACTAACAGTCAACAGTCAACAGTCAACCCGCCCTACTCCATATCACTGCACAGTGCTGGGGCCACGAGCATTTAGTCGATCGAAAACGTATCGGGAAATTGCCGGAAATGCTGTTTCGTCCTTGGCATAAGCCGGATCGTCTGCAAAAACAACTAAGATATAAATCGCGCGATCGTCTAAAGTTCTAACAAATGCCGCTTCGCTGCGGGATTTGGAAGTATAGCCTACCTTGGAACCAAAATAAATATTAGTTGGTAAAGATTCGCCGAGAAATCCTTGTATCGAATTGCTAGGGTCATTTTTCCACGCCTTGGGGTCTAAGTCTCTCGTTAGCAAGTAAGCCATTTTGCGGCTCGCGACGCTAGAAACCGCTTGCCTAGTATAGATTTCATATATTAATCGGGCGGCTTGGTCGGTAGTTACTTGATTGCGAATCGGCTGGGAAGCATCGCCCCGCAATTGCAAGTCGCGACCGATAGGACCTTCTTGCCTCAAATAGTATATGGGATAATTTTTGGTGCTTATACGAATATCATTGTAGCCTGCAGACTGGAAAAATGTGTTAATTTGAGTGCGCTTTTTCAGCCAGGTTTGCAATTCTTCTCCTGCGAGCCGTCCGCCGGATTTTGTATCTGTGATTTTGTCTAAAATCCTGCTGGCAGCATCGTTGTTGGAGACGCGAATCATTTGATCTAGGTCGTTTTTAAAGGTAGATTCTCGTTGCGTAATAATGCCTTTTTCTATGGCTGAGTAAAAGGCTGCCATCCAAAATAACTTGGCAACGCTAGCGGGAAATCGGAGAGTTTGATTTTGATATCCGGCGAAAGTATGAGTTTTAGGATTGCTGACATCAAATAAGGTAATTGATAGCCGTTCTGCCGGCAGTCCTTTACTGGTTGCAATCTTCACAGATTCATCAACAATCCCTTGCAATTCTTGAGAGTAAACGGGATTGGGAGGCGTTTTGATGTTGTAGCTAAAGGTAGGCTCGCTTTGACGATCGGCTAAATTTTCCGATGGTTCAATTGTCGGAGGCGAGAGTGTTTCTTGAGGCGAGATGGGCTGTTGAGCTAAGATGACTGGCGGTTCTGGGGGACGGCGAATTCTGAACGGTATTGTGACAATCCAACCGATCACGATCGCCCCGGCAATTAAGCACAGGATGTTACGGTATTTTAACCGAGAAAATTTCGTCCTCACTCGGCGACGGGATTGGACTGGACCTTCGCTGCTTTGGCGTCGGCGTCCGACTGGGCGCTGGCTGCTTTGGCGTCGGGATTGGATTAGACCTGTTGCATGAATCTGAGTTCGATCGGTCAACCGCAGATACAAGGGAGATGAACGCAGATGAACCCAGATAATTTCAAGAATTGAGAGCGACTTTTGCAAGAGGTCTATGGGGCGTCGGGTCTGGATTGGGCGACGAGATGGGACTGGGCGCTCGGTGCTTTGGCGTCGGGACTGGACTGGACGCTCGCTGCTTTGGCGTCGGGACTCGATTGGGCGTTGGGGCCCGATGGGGCGGCGTCGGCGTTCTACTTGCATTACAGTTTTGTGCTATCAAACTCGCACGATCAGTTTATAATAGGGCGGCATCTAAATGACAAGTGTATCGATCTAGTCCGCTGTTGCCAATTTTATCGGTCTACTAGGCTGATTGAGACTTCTAGTAATTGTAAAATTTTCAGGATAGCACTGAGTTGAAGCAAAATCCTTTGAAAAACATGAGAATTTTTTTGAGTCTGGCTGTTTTGGGATTTGCGATCGTCGGCGTGAATAATTCTTTGATACCTGATGTTTGGGCATTTCAGTCTCAATCTGCTACGGGATATGTTGTCGAGCGACAAACAGCAGGACAGGGCGCGGATTTAGCGTTTTCCTTGACGGGAAAAAGCAAAAATCTGGAAATAACAAACAAGCAAACTGTTTCCAGTTTTCCGAGTATGTTGTGGGACTTCAACAATTTAGCGGAAATTTCCTATTCCGAATTGCTGAAGGTGCTGGCGAGACGACCTGAATCAAATAATACGGAGAGAGAAACCGTTGCACAGCCTGAAGACATAGCACCTTTTGAAAAGGTGGTACAGTATGCAAAACAACAAAATTTGCACGATCGCTCGATGGGAGAAATCGTCCAGGCGATCGCCGATAATTTCCTAGGAAAACCCTACGCCGCTGGTTTGCTGGACGAATCCGGCGAAGAAAAGTTGATCGTAACTTTGAATAAATTTGATTGCGTTTTGTTTGTAGAAACCGTTTTGGCGATCGCCAGGGGCATAGCAGTACAAGATTACGACTATCAAAATTTGGTCAATCGCATAGAAGAACAGCGGTATTTAAACGGTAAAATGAACGGTTATTGCAGCAGACTGCACTATTTTTCCGACTGGATTAACGACAATCAAAAACGGCAAACTGTGGAAAATATCACCGCTGAATTAGGTGGAGTACCCATGAATAAAACACTAAATTTCATGAGCCAGCACCGCAGCAGTTACGCGCAAATGGTCAAAGATGAAGCAACTTATCAGTGCATAGTCAGCCAAGAAGCAGAATTAGCCAAAACTACTGTTAATTACATCCCGACAAATCGGATAAAAAGTGTTTATTCTCAGTTAAAACCAGGGGATATTGTAGCAGTAGCCACGGATGTTAAAGGATTGGATGTCACGCACACAGGTTTAGTTTATCGAAATGCTGACGGGAACCTCGGTCTAATTCACGCTTCGCCTGCTGGGGAGGTGACAGTTGCTTACGACTTGCAGAGATATATTAGGAGAGTCGAAAGTGCGATCGGGATAGTAGTCGCTAGGCCGATAGATCCTAGATAAAGATGATATGTGAGGTTATCAAAAGAAAGGACTAAAGTCCTTACTACAAACCTGTTATCAAAAGAAAAGACTAAAGTCCTTACTGCGAAGCTGTTATGATTTTTGGTGTATTTTCAGGATTTTATGCTTCAGGCAAACCACCAAAACCCAGTCCAGAATACCTCCCAAAATATAGGCGATAAATCCTCGCAAGCAAAGCCGCTACCGATAAATAAATGCCCGAATAATGTAGCCCTAATCCATTGCAAAAAATGAGGATGCCACAGTTGGCTAAATTCAATTACGGAGTTAAAAATGAAAACTCCCCATTCTTTGAACAACAGATTATCAATAAACTAGGTTTATTGCCGATCCCCTACCCCTGGGATGACGCAACTGCCTCGTTAGCGCAGCCCGCCCCTTGTATCTTAAAAGAGTCAGGCGCTCAAACCGTAGATCGCAGGCTATAGAACCGCAGACACGGTTGTAATCGAATCGCAGACACGGTTGTAATTGAATCGTAACACGAGTAAAGATAAAGAAACCATTAAAGTTTCTTCCTTAAGGTACACATGACAGTAAAAAGTGTTGTGATCGGACATCAGAAATTGGTGAAGTTGGCCCGCCCCTTAGACACTCACAAGTCTGTTGCGTAGATAAGCTCCCATGACTGATGACAGGCGCATATAAAAAGCACAGGCGGTATCTTAGGCTCTCGGTATTATCGGGAAAGCCTGCATTGACAAGGTTAGTCTTCTATTGCCTGTCGGTTCTTTTATAAATCGGAGTACTCGGGAGCAAACAATGACATCAACAGTCTTAGGCATAGACATCAGTAAAAGAGACTTTCATGTCTGATTACTGAGAGAAAGTCGTGCGACTAAACCAAAAAAGTTTACCAACAACATTCAAGGGTTTGAAAGTTTACATAACTGGCTGAAACAACAAAATGTAGTCGAACTCCATGTTGGCATGGAAGCTACTAGCATTTATGGAGAAGCCTTAGCTGAATTCTTGTATGGAGAAGAATTTCAGGTGAGCATAGTCAATCGGGTCCGAATTAAAGGGTTTGCCAAAAGCGAACTTCTGAGAACTAAAACAGACTCCGTAGATTCCGCATTAATTGCTCGTTTTTGTGCAGCTATGAAGCCGTCTCAGTAGACACCAACCGCACCTGAAGTTAAGGAATTACAAGCTTTGCTGCGGCGGTTCGAATCAGTCACAGAAATGATGACGAGCGAACAAAACCGTTTAGAAACAGCTACGCCCACAGTTGCTGTCCTTACCCAGGAACATTGGGAGTATCTCAAACAGCAACAACCACCGATCAAAAAACTGATTAGCGACCATTTTGACCAACATCCACATTTAAAGCAACAGCGCGATCTCTTGACCTCAATTCCCGGAATTGGTCAACAGACAGCCTCCGTATTGTTAGCTGAAATTCGTGATGTTTCAGATTACAACAATGCCCGTCAATTAGCGACTTATGCGGGTTTAACACCCTGTGAACGCAGTTCTGGCACTTCGGTTAAAGGCAAGACTCGTTTGTCTTGTACTGGAAACGTCCGACTACGGAAGGCTTTGTATCTGCCTGCGGTAGTGGCGATGCGTCACAATCCGTTACTCAAGACGATGAGTGACCGATTATTGGGTCGCGGCAAGGTCAAAATGCAGGTGATTGGTGCTTTGATGCGGAAGTTGGTGCATTTGGCTTTTGGTATTTTAAAGTCCCAAAAGCCTTTCGACCCCAATTATTTGACTGCTACCCCTTGACTTGTCTAGACAGTATCTACGGGGGCTACACCAACTAAGAAGATCGCACCTTGAGAGGGCTGGCCTTGTGCAATCCACAATCTCAAATCCACAATTTAAAACCCACAATCTAGAATCTCAGACCTAGAATCCACAATCTAACATCTACAATCTAAAATCGATTGATGGTATTTTCTAGTTTGTCGGCAATGCCTTCAACCCAGTTTTCATCTTGTTTTGTATAGCTGCGGGGTGCGTTAGCACCTACAATTAAAACGCCTTGGGTGCCGATCGGCTGACAGATAACTCCTTGAGTATTTTCTGGCAAATAGTCAAATTCTATTCTACCAGGATAAATATTGAGATTTACTAAATAAACTGGTTTATTTTTGTCGAGCACTCGCTGCAATATCGGCCCCGGTTTGACTTCAGGATTGATGCCTAAAATACCGCGCCGCAATAGGACTTTTCCCTGATAGACAATTACGATCGACCTTGTGGCGGTATTTGTCAACAGCAAACGCGACGACCAGGCTAATTCTATTTTCACAGCCTCCGGCAAATCCGGCGCAAATTCAAAACCTTCTTCGCCGATAAGTTTTACGGAATCGGGCGATCGCGCTTGCACCTGCTGCCACAGCAGACCTGTTAAAATCAGCAAAGCGCTGACAATTACTCCCAAAGCGTCCGATCGAGCTTGAGAATCTGTGATTTGCTCTGTCAGCAAGCGGTTGACCATTAGCAGCGTACCTGCTAATCCTCCTGCAACTAAGGGCAATTGTCGCAAAACTCTATTGGGATCAGATTTAGTCATTACTCAGCAATCATTAGTCATTAGTCATTGGTAATTGGTAGTTGGTAATTTAACTAATGCCAACTGCCAACTGCCAACTGACTTTATCCTACTTCTCCAATTTCGACAATTCGCTGGAAGAGATAGCCGGTGCCGCGGGCGGTGAGAATTAATTCGGGATTGCTGGGGTCGTCTTCCAACTTTGCCCTAAGTCGCGAGATGTGAACATCCACTACGCGGGTGTCTACGTGGCGTTCTGGCGTGTATCCCCACACCTCCTGCAAAATTTCCGATCGCGAAAAAGGCTCTCCAGAACGGCTGACAAGCAGTTCTAACAGGCTGAATTCCATGCCCGTAAGCCGAATTCGTTCGTCGCCTTTGTAAACTTGGCGCTTGTTGGTGTCAATCCTAATATTGGTGACGTGGATGACTCCGGAACTGGGAATTCCCGATGCTCCGTTTTTGTCAACCCTCCGCAGTACCGAACGGATGCGGGCTTCGAGTTCTTTGGGAGAGAAAGGTTTGACGACGTAATCGTCGGCGCCCAATTCTAAACCGGTGATGCGATCGGCTACGTCTCCCAAAGCAGTTAGCATGATGATGGGTACGTCGGACTCTTTACGCAACTCCTGACAGACGCCGTAACCGTCTAGCTTCGGCATCATCACGTCCAAAACCACTAAATCGGGTTCGGTGTTGCGAAATGTTTCGAGAGCTTCTTCGCCGTCAGCAGCGGTGACGACATCGTAGCCAATCATGGAAAGGCGAGTCTCCAGAATGCGGCGGATACTGGCTTCGTCATCGACTACCAGAATTTTTTCTTTATGGTTTTCCAAGTTACCGAGCACTCCTTAAGTTACATTTCAGATAATGTTATTTTTTTGTACCCTATCATAGAAGACACAAATTGAATCATGTGTGGCGATCGGTCTGAAAGCTTGATAATTGCTTTAACTCAGACTTTTCTAAATGTTAGGGTGACTATTTATCATAGTAAACAATGCCTAAGCCTCGAATACAATATATTTGTCGGGAATGCGGGTATGATTCACCACAATATTTTGGCAGGTGTCCTAGCTGTCAGAAGTGGGATTCTTTTGACGAGCAGTTAGAACAACCTACTGTTGGTGTGTCGCGGGCTGGTTTAACAGGGGTGACAACTAAGACAGTGGGCGGTTCGCCCCGTGATAAGTCGAAGGGTCAACCCAGGGTATCTTTCAGATTATCGCAGATTTCCGACCAAACTCAGTCTCGCTGGCCTTCTGGTTACGGGGAGCTCGATCGAGTTTTGGGAGGCGGGATTGTTCCGGGCTCGCTGGTGTTGATTGGGGGGGAACCGGGAATCGGGAAATCGACGCTGCTGTTGCAGGTGGCGAATATGTTGGCCCGCAAGGATCGGATACTGTATGTCAGTGCGGAGGAGTCCGGCCAGCAGGTGAAGTTGCGATCGCAGCGTTTGGGCGTGGCTAATCCGGTTGAATTGTCAAGCAACGGCGGGCATAAATCTGGCAGTAACGGGGAAGCTAAAAAGGATTCGGAGGATCATTCAGCGGAGAATTTCTATTTGCTTCCAGAGACGGATTTAGAGGTTGTTTTGCGGGAGTTGGAAGCGTTGAAACCGAATGTGGCGGTGATTGACAGCATCCAAACTATTTATTTTGCTAGTTTAACATCGGCTCCGGGTTCGGTGGCTCAGGTGCGGGAATGTACGTCTGCTTTGATGCAGGTTGCGAAAAGGGAAAATATTACTTTATTTATTGTCGGTCACGTTACGAAAGATGGAGCTTTGGCGGGGCCGAGGGTTTTGGAACACTTGGTAGATACTGTACTGTATTTTGAGGGCGATCGCTTTGCTTCTCATCGACTTTTGCGATCGATGAAAAACCGTTTTGGCGCTACTCACGAAATCGGTGTTTTTGAAATGGTAGCAAACGGTTTGCGAGAAGTAGATAACCCGTCAGAGTTGTTTTTAGGGAATAGAGATGAATTTTCTCCCGGTACTTCGACGACGGTTACTTGCGAAGGAACTCGACCGATTTTAGTAGAAATTCAGGCATTAGTCAGCCCTGCGAGTTTTGGTTCGCCGCGCCGCACTACTACTGGTGTGGACAATGCTAGATTGCAGCAAATTTTAGCTGTTTTGGAGAAAAGGGTGGGGATTCCTTTATCTAAATTAGATGTGATTTTGGCGACGGTGGGCGGGTTGAAGGTGGACGAACCGGCGGCGGATTTGGCAGTTGCGATCGCCGTTGTGGCCAGTTTTCGCGATCGGGTGGTTGATGCGCGCACTGTTTTGCTCGGAGAAGTGGGTTTGGGCGGACAGGTGCGGCCAGTTTCCCAATTAGAATTGCGGCTGAGGGAAGCGGCAAAATTGGGTTTCAAAAGGGCGATTATTCCTAAGAATCAACCGGTGCCGGAGTTGGGGATGGAGATTATTCCGGTGGCGAAAGTAATCGATGCAATTATTGCGGCGATTCCTGCTACACCCGCTCAGTTGCAGTCTGTTGATTTGGAGGAAGAGGATTTGTTTAATTGAGTTAGAATGGTGATGTTATAAATTGATAGTAAGGAGGCACGAATTATGTATCAAGTAGACATTGTTGAGGCAAAAGAAAAGCTTCTGGAATTAATCGCTGCGGCGATGAGAGGCGAAGAAGTGGCGATTACTCAAGATAACCAGCCTGTTGTAAAATTGGTAGTAATTCCCAAACAAGCTAAACCCAATCGGCAAGCAGGAAGTGCCAAAGGAATGGTTTGGATGTCCGATGATTTTGACGAACCGCTAGAAGAATTTAAGGAGTACATGGAATGAGGTTGTTGTTGGACACTCATGCCTTTATTTGGTATACGACAGACAGTTCGAGACTCACCGCAACAGGGCGATCGCTAATTGACAACGGAGAGAACGATATTCTCCTCAGTACAGCTAGCGTCTGGGAAATGGCGATCAAACATAATATAGGCAGGCTAAATTTTAGTATGCCTTTTATGGAGTTTATCAAGCAGCAGCTCGCAGTTAATAGAATTGAGATACTGGAAATAACTTTCGACCACATTGAGGTTGTGGCTTCACTGCCTTTGCATCACCGTGACCCATTTGACAGGCTGATAATTGCACAATCTATGGCGGAACAGATACCGATTTTGAGCGTTGATGCTATTTTTGATGCTTATGCGATCGCCCGGGTGTGGTAAATTACGTTAGCTTAAAAATAAAGAGGTGAAGATGAAACTATTTAGAATCATCATTGAAAAACATCCTGATGGTTATGTAGCCTATCCCCTTGGAATCAAAGGTGTCGTAGTTGGTGAAGGTGACACCTATGAGAAAGCATTAGCTGATGTCAAGTCAGCTATTCGCTGCTACATCGAGATATTTGGCAAAGAGATAATGGAAAACGAACCACCTGCAATCGAAATTTTTTAGTATAAATGCTGATGGCTTGCTAGCTTTGCAAACTCAGCCAGTACAGTATTGATGAAGTTGAAAGGTTGCCAAACCAAGTTAAGCAAATATAAGCTAGATCGCAAACTGCGTAACTTTGTAAAAAACTAAATATAAGAATCATGAAAGCTTACGAGTTTCCCGCAAAAGTCACAGATGAAGGGAAAATAGAATTTCCCGATACCCTCTTAAAATACTTGGCAGCTAACCAACAAGTCAGAGTTATTGTTCTGGTGGAAGAACCAACTGACACAGAAGAGGAAAACGCTGCTTGGCAGATCCTTGCTGCTGAGCAATTATTAGCTGGCTACAGCGAGGAAGATTCTATCTACGACAATATTTGAAATATGCCCCATTATCAATCAGGAGAAGTTCTCTTACTGGCACTACCTTTTGCCGATGTAACAACATCAAAACTCCGTCCTGTGCTGGTACTTTTGGATACAGGAGATGAAGATATTGTTGTTGCACGAGTGACAAGTCAAACAACTAGGACTGTTTTTGATGTTGAGATTGTAGAATGGGAGCAGGCAGGTTTGTTGCGTTCGTCAGTGGTTCGGCTGCATAAGGTGAACACAATAGAAAAGCGTTTGGTCAATCGTCACTTGGGAATTTTAACCGCTAGCGACTGGACGCAAGTTAGAGAAAGAATACAACAAATATGGTATTCTATTTGAGCTGGTTTAAAAAAATATTTACTTGCCAAATTTTTGAGGTGCGTTTTCACTAAAAAATGAAGAAATCAAAAAGACGTAAAAATCAGTGGTCAAATGAACTAAACGACATCATTAGAGGTGCATCGGGCGGCTTTTTATTCGGAATTCCCCTGCTTTATACGATGGAAGTTTGGTGGATCGGTTCGCATACTAAACCAGCGGAAATGTCGATCGCGATCGCAACTACTTTTATCGTGGTTTTCTTGCTGACTCGCACTGAAGGTTTTCGCAAAACTAAAGACATTCGCTGGCTAGAAGCTGCCATCGATACCGTAGAAGCGATCGCGATCGGCATTGTCTGCGCGGCTTTGATCCTGTTTTTGCTCCGGGAAATTACGCCGGAGACTCCACTGCAAGAAACTCTGGGGAAAATCATCTTTGAAGGCTTGCCGTTTGCGTTGGGAGTGGCCTTAGCAAGCGGTTTCTTGAGCGGCGATCGCTATCAAAGTTCAGACAGCGACAGCGAACCTAATATTAACCCAACTTTAGCAGATATTGGCGCTACTTTAATTGGGGCGATGATCATTGCTTTCAACATCGCCCCAACAGACGAAATTCCCATGCTAGCGGCAGGTATTTCGCCGCCTTGGCAATTAGCAATTATCGCCGCCTCGCTGCTAATTTCCTACGGTATTGTATTTGTAGCAGGCTTTACTTACCAAGCAAAACGGCAGCAGCAGCAAGGGATTTTTCAGCGTCCCCTCAGCGAAACTGTCATGGCCTATTTAGTGTCGCTGGTGGCTTCTGCATTTATGATGTTTTTCTTCCACAAACTCAGTTTTGACGACCCGTGGTCGATTTGGTTGAACTATACGTTAGTATTGGGATTGCCGGCGACTATTGGCGGCGCGGCGGGGAGGTTGGCAGTATGAGTGAAAGTAATAACGAACAGCAAAAAAAAAGAACTCCTGCTGAATGGGTGACATTTGCGATCGCCTGCTCGATCCTTTTTACCATCACCGGGCTCGTACTCTACAACTGGGTGACTAAAAAGCAGGAACCTCCGATTATTTCTGTCACTCGCAACACGCCTATTCGCAAAAATCAAGGGCAATTTTACGTACCGTTTACAGTGACAAACACGGGCGGCGAAACGGCCGAATCAGTGCAAATTATTGCCGAACTGCGCGTCAACGGCGAAGTCTTGGAATCTGGCGACCAGCAAATTGATTTTTTGTCAAGCGGCGAAACTCAAGAAGGAGCTTTTATCTTCAGCCACGATCCCAGTCAAGGTGAGTTGATCGTGCGATCGAGCAGCTACAAACTGCCTTAACAAAAATAAAAATCTGCGGTTAAAACCTTTTCACCTCTGTGAACTCTTCCTCTTCGCGCCCTTAGCGTCTTCGCGGCTCGTTTAATCTAAAAACCCCCTTGCGCGTTGGCATTTATTGCTGTATTTTGCGCAGCCGCGATTTCAATCGCTTTGGAATTGCGATCGATCTACCGCTTCACCAGATTGTGTTCCCACTTCCAAACACAGCTAGAAATCAAATTCGTACAGATATGAGCCGTAATTGGCACTAACAAATTCCCAGTAGCTAAAACGCTGTAACCCAAGAGCAATCCGACAGCCGTTGCCCAAACAGCATAAGGCCACTGATCGATGCCTCCCAAGTGCAGAATGCCAAAACAAAAACTCGATAAAACTAAACTGGTAACATTCAATCCCAAAGCAGACAGCATCACGCCTCGAAATAGCAATTCTTCGCTAAGTCCCGGCAGCAGTCCCAGCCAAATTAAATCAGGCCAAAACAAAGGTTTGAGCACTACTTCCAAGTAAACGTCTGCACTGCGGCGATAACCAGGCCAGAGGTGATAAACGATCGCACTGCCGCCTGTAATTGCCAGCCCGATGGCACATCCTTTTAGCAAGTCCATTCCTATCAATTTGACTGGCAAAAGCGATACCGATCCAAATAGCAACCACAATTTAGCTACCGCCAGCAACATAATTGCTGTCACGCCCATTGCTACTAAAACTTGGGTGCGCGTCAAGGGTTCAATTTCAGGATTTCTGGGAAGTTTTTCTGCCACTTAATCACTTTTAGATTTGAGGTTTGAGATTTTAGATTTGTCTTGTTGAGTCAGACAAACAACGCAGGGAGGAGATGTCTGCACCCAAGGAAGCTGGACTGATGCCGGCTCGCAAAGCGACCAAAACTCCGATCGCCTCTAAATATGAGTTTACCTGCAAAGCTTTGATTCCGAGTTTTTCTGGAGTCGCCTGCATCTGGGTTTTGTTGTCCCCCACAGCGATGATTTGTACCGACGATCGCCCGCTCAAACTCACAATAGCACTGCCCCCGCAGGCTGTGGCGGGTATCACCACCGCATCCACTCGATCGGCGGTAATTGATAATTGATTGTGCTGCTGGCTTTCTGGCGCTACCAATTGGGGAGCTTTGCTGAGGCCGGCAAGGACGCAAGGTAGGAAAGTATAGCCGATTTCCTCAGCAGCCGATCGCGGAGACAGGTGCGGATCGAGGGGAAGTGGCGAAAGCGCGGGGGCGTGGGCGCAGGGGATTTTAAACGTCCTGACGATGAGGTGGCTGATGACAGCTTCCGCGCCGGCGAGGGGGTCAACTCCTTTGCCGCGGCGGTAGTTTTCTAGGGCGATGCTGCCTTCATCATCGGGAAATCTGGCCACAACTGCGATCGCCTCTACTCTTGCTTGTTCGAGCAATTTTTCTGCAGCGCGCAATAAACTGTCGGGATTGCCGATGGTTCCCCAGGATGCCCCTGATTCAGAAATACGCAATTCTACTTGCAAAGGGCGATCGGTTAAAACACAATCAGTTATATTCAAGCCCAATGTAGCTCTCGCTGCATCAGCCGCTTGCAAGTGCCGCAACTGCAAGTCTGATTCAATGCCAGCATCGAGGATTAAGCCGATGCGATTTTGATGTACCGGTTGCAGTCCCCAGCATCCGGCAGCAAATTTGTCAAGGGCGTAACCTTCAACGTAGAGAGCGTTAGGTATCGGCCAATAAAGTTGAGCGCCGTTGAGGACGTTGGGGTGAGTAATCAGGGTGTCTGAAATTTGGGCGATCGCCCTAGCCACGGGCAGCGCATCTCCTGCAAACCCACCAATCGAGGCTCCAACGCCTGTGGGGACTATCAAAACCACGGTCAAAGGGCGGGGGTTCACGATGTTGCGGGGGATGCTTCCACGAGCACGTAGCCTTCTACCACAGCCTTTTGCCGATCGACATCCACATCTGTGACTGCCCACCGCAGGGGTTCGCCGTACTTTTGCAGTTCAATTTCAATAGCCGAGTGCAGTTGTTCGGCGGTCTCGTGGAGGTCAACTTCTGCGGAAATGAAATGGGTGGTCATAGGGCGATCCATAGTGGTTTTACCGCTAACGGTACTTAGGTCTATTTTAGCTTAGTCCTAGGATTTACCGAATTGGCGATCGTACACAATGTCTTCTTTTTCTGTTTCTATCTTCAAGTTCGATCGGGGATAAGCAACACACAGCAACACATAACCTTCTGCCTGAAGATCCGGACTAACGCCCATACCATCAGCTTGATCGACCTTCCCTTCAATAATTTTACCAGCGCAAGTAGTACAAACCCCCGCATTGCAAGAACTCGGCAACTCAATGCCGGCGGCGTTGGCGGCGCGGAGAATTTGTTTATCTTCGGGTACTTCTACGGTATAGGTAGAGCCTTGGTGGATCAATTCAACAGTGTAAGTCTTAGACATATTTCAATTATTGGTTTTAATTCCCCAATTGGAATTTACGCTAGATTTGGAAACAAAGCAATCAGTATTTTACCGCTGTTTGTGCTTTTGTGCAATTTTACAACTGCATTTTTTATTGATAATTTTTTTTATTAAATGGCTGGGCGAGCGAGTGGCATTTTGTCAATGACTTTTTCACAAATTATTACAAGCCTCACGGCCGAAATGTGCCACAAAGCACTTATACCTAATTAATTTTTTGCCTTCAAGCCAACAACTCATCAACCGCAACACTAAAACCCGGCAGCACTAGCTGAGTGCTGACTGTAGAACCCAGGTTAAAAGTTAACTTTTGAGTTTGAGTCATTATCATTATCCAGCGACTTTCTGGAAAAACTATCCAAACTTCCAGACAACCCGAATCTAAATACTCTTGTGCTTTAAGAAAAATCTCTTCCGCAATATCAGTAGGAGAAACTATTTCTGCAATTAACGGCGGGCTTTGAGGCAAAGTAGGAACATCGCCATATTGAGCAACAAGTTCAGCAGTCAGATAAGCTACATCAGGACGGCGCACTCGCCTGTCTGTACGACAAGGAACTTCTGTATAAACTTCGCCGCCTTGTCCGCTAGAATCTTTGTAATTTCCCCAAGAACGATCTAGTCTAGATTGGATTCGACTGTGTTTTACTGTCATGCCATTTTTCTCCGCGATTTGCCCGTCCACCCATTCCATATCGTCGGGGGGATTAGCCATAAAGTCTTCTAGAGAAACATTTTCTGATAAAACTGCTGCCATTACCATAGCTATTTACTCCTTTTTGCATAATTCACTGATATTGTAGCAATCAATTGGTAATGGGGAATTGGGAATGGGGAATTGGGAATTGGGAATTGGAACTAACAAATAACCTATGCCCTATGCCCTATGCCCCATGCCCCATGCCCAATTTACTCAATATTAATTTGATTGGGAGGCTTAGGTTGATTCGGTGGCTCATCCTTCAAAGTTTTACGCCCAGAACTAGCATACTCCTTGTACATTTCCACAAACATCTTGGTTAACTGTTGCAAAGAAAGTTGTTCGCCATTAACTTGAGCTTTCATGTAAGCTTTAAGCACTTCAATGTAAGCCAAACCGAGGGCAAGCGTGAGAGTTGCTGCCGTTGCCCCGGAGATTGCACCGCCGACAACAGTACCCGCACCAGGAATCATTTTAATCAAATTAGTAACAATACTTCTGCCAACAGCAGTCACACCGCCTGTGCCGCTAATAGCAGACAGCATCGCCGAAATAAACCCCTTATCAAAGGGCATTCCAAAAATTACAGTAATATTAGCAATCATTGCCGTTTGCATCGTCATCAAAATCGGCGCATCAGCAAACGGTACAGGAGTCGCCCCGACAATTGCAGAACCTGCAACATAAGCACTTAGATACTTAAATGCCATATCGGATTTGAGCGCAATATTTGCAATTTGTTCTTTAACAAAAGCTTTTTTAGCTACTTCCGGCAGCAGTTGAAAAGTTGCATCTACCAACTTATCTAAGCCGTGAGATTTTACTGTATAATCCTCATCTATTTCTTCCGGTTCAGCCATGACCGGGATGATTTGACTGACTGGCAAATTCATGTGTTCCAGTTGCTTGAAAAACTCGCCCGGCTTTTTAGATGTCGTCTGAGTCAGCACTAAAAGAACTGGTACATCTTTGACTTCCATTTCTTTTAGCCAGCTTTCCTCCACAGATTCTATTCTATTGGCGCTGTGATTGATGCAGTACCAAATGACGTGAATGTGTTCTTTTGGGTGCAGGAGTCTTTGGTCTTCAATCAGTTTAGCAACGTTTAATTGAATAACTTTAATTTGTTCGGCGTTGAGTTCGAGTCCGGGAGTATCGTAGACTGTAATTGGGCAATTCGGTTTTGTATATTGGCGAATGCCTTGAGTTATGGGGCGGCCGACTCCGGTTTCTGCTAAGCGTTGGCGAAAAACGGAATTTATTAGGGTACTTTTGCCGACACCGGTTTTGCCGATGACTAAAACATTGCACTGTCCCACTTGGTTTTCTGCGTCTTTGAAGGCGTAGTAACTTCTATTTAAAAGCTCGTCTAAGGAAAAGTCGTCTGACATGGCGGTTTGCTCCGATAAGGGTGGGATATTAATTCAATACCACCGAAGAGAATTTCGATGCTCTACAAACGAAGTCCGCGAAGGCGGACTGGGGGAGTCTTAAACATATTGTAGCAATTTGATTTCAGCACTGGTGCAACGGGTAGAGGAGAGTTTTGTGTCGCGTGCTGCTACATGAAAGGTTGTAGAATTTAGTTTAAGCTAGCAATCGATCGACCTCGATGCTAAAACCTATGAGGATTTGTTGGGTGCGGGCGGTATCGCCGGATCTAAATGTCAATATTTGATTTTGATTCATCACGAATATTAAACGACTTTCGGGAAAAACTAACCAGACTTCCTGACAGCTAGATTCTAAATATTCCTGTGCTTTGAGAAAGACATCTTCAGCGATATCGGTGGGTGAAACTATTTCGGCAATTAAAGGGAAACTTTGGGGTAAAGTGGCAAGATTGCCAAACTGTGCAACTAATTCGGGTGTGAGATAAGCGACATCGGGACGGCGAATTTGTTGGTTGGTGCGGCAAGGAACCTCGACATAAGCTTCTCCACCTTGTCCGCTAGAATCTTTGTAATTTTTCCAAGCATCCCCCAGGCTTAACTGAATTTTACCCGTCTTTAGTGTCATGCCATTTTTCTCCACAAGTTTGCCATCTACCAATTCCATGTTGTCGGGCGGCTCGGTGATGAACTCTTCTAAAGTAAAATTATCTTGTACAGCAGTAGCAGTGACCATAGTTATTTCCTCGCTTTTACCAAACTCACTTGTTACTATTATGGCTGATACGGTGAGAAGTTGTTGCGTGATGAGTACCCGCACTTTTACGGTAGTTTCTCCCGCAGGGAAAGCCAACTGTTGAGATTTTCATCTAAAACATATCGATCGCTGTCAGTGAGTGCTGCTATCGCTTTTAAGCGATTTTTAAGTTGTCTTAACTCGCGAATTTCTGGAATGGGTAGCGTTTTCCAATTAGGTGCTTTTTTTCCACATCTTCGCAGGACTCTTTGATGTTGTTCCAAAACCCTTGTAGAATTAAGTTAACATCGAGAACAGGATGACCGGAAATTACTCCGTGTTTTTCTATCGCCCCAGCCCGCAGCATCATTGAGGAAATTATAAAAAACTCACCGCTACCTGGTTTTTTGCGATCGGCATCATCGGCTAGGCGATCGTAAATTGCGGTTGCTACTTCTGCCCATGTGCGATCGGGCAAACCTGAACCATTTTGACTGTTTCGAGCATTAGCGGAGAAAACATCGGCTAACAAAAGCCAGTTAAAGTCTTCCGGTGCCGTGGTTTTAGGCGACAATTTATTTTTCACCCAAGCCAGTACGGATTCAGCATCTTGTTCTCGCATCTAAGCAGAAAATTAGTTCGTAATTCTAGTTTAAAAAAATAGCAGTTAGAAATGTTCCAGGAGAGATTTCTCTTGTGCGTAAACCTTTCGCAGCGACTCCACGGCTATTGATCGCAACATAAACTTAATCACCCCCACCATTTCCCCCCACTCCAACAATTCAGAAACAGAAACAGCTTTCTGAAATCTCGCCGCATAAAAATCCACCCAAAAATCCGGTGCGTGTCTCTCTTTCTGACTCGCCCAACGGCGCTTCCAATAACCAAAATCTAAACCAGAGGGCGATTCCACTCCCAAAACAGGCGGAAAGTCCGCATAACTGACAAACCGACTCATGCCTTTGGCGTGCACGTACAGGATATGCGCCCAGCACTCGAAGCGATATATTTGTTCTACCTTGATTTTCAGCAGCCGCGCGATCGCCTCTTTCGTCACAAACCTGCTCAATCTGTGTCTGGGGGTTGATTTTGGTCGAAAGCTTGCTAACATAGTTGATAAGTTTCCTGATTTGAATAGATCGATTCCTAATTTGGATAGATCGATTCCTGATTTGGGAATTTGATAGATAGATCAGTCCCTTACATGGGATTTGAACTTTGATAGGCGATCGTCTTTAAGTTTTCCAGACGTTGGGGCGATCGCTTTTTACAATAAAATTGTATGACTTATATTAGTCAACTGTCAAGAGGTTATGGGATTAATTAAGTTGCGGGTTCGAGAATTTGCTGCCGAGAAGGGCTGGACGCTGAAAGAAGTTTCAGAGCGATCGGGAGTAGTCTACAGCACGCTCAGAACCTATGCCCGATCGCCAGGATTAGCAACAGTTGATGTGACAGCCTTGCACAAGTTGGCAAGGACTTTTGATTTGTCGATCGAAGATTTGTATGAAATTGTGCAGGAATAGTCGATCGCTTTTACGAACTAATTATCCAGTCAATATTATTCGACAGTTGCTAGCATCTGATTGACAGACTCGCTTTGTTGTAGCACTTCCCAATCAGATGTAACAGGTTGGTAAGAACAGTAACACACCACAATTCGCTCCTCAGTATCAGAAGCAAAAAACTGCTGAACGCGAGTAACTACCCAATCTCCATCTTTTCCGTGGGTAACTCCATTACCGGGGTCAGATAGATTTTCATAATTGCGGGTTTTGTCCCCTACTTGAGGAATTTCTGGGTTTTCTTCCAAGTCCAATTTTCCCAAAGTATATTAGTTAGACCGCCCCTCGGCATAAGCTGACGTTCTTCCCAGCCCGGAGCACTCATGCTTTAGGTTTTGTAGACAATCCAAATTTTTTTTGCCATTTTGTTAAAGACGATCGCACAATCGCATTCAATACTTCGACTATATCAGAGGTGAAAGCTCGTGCAGCCGAATTATCTTAAAAAAAGCGCCTGAGTTCCCTCAGACGCATGGCATAAAATCAACAAATTGTCAACCCTAACCTAACCGTTTAAAGCCTCAGCACCGCCGGAAACTTCCAGAATTTCCTGAGTAATTGCTGCTTGCCGCGCCTTGTTATAAGTCAGCGTCAAACTACGGATCAAATCGCTAGCATTCTCACTAGCATTGTTCATCGCAGTCATCCGCGCAGCCAACTCGCTAGCAGCAGACTCTTGCAAAGCCCGCAGCAATTGGTTGTTCAAATACAAAGGCAAAAGAGCCTCCAGAATTTGCGCCGGATCTTGCTCGAAAATCATGTCGCGGGGCAAACTCTTCATAGTAGGTGCAGAAACCTTCTCGCGCGATACTTGAAACTGTCCGCCTTGCGATGTCAAGCGGAAGATTTCATCATCGGGAGTTTCCAAACCTTGGGGGTCGAGGGGCAGCAAAGTTTGAATTACCGGACGCGAACTAATTAGCGACACAAACTTGGTGTAAACTAGCTCAACTCTGTCCACAGTGCCCGACAGGAACAAGGAAAGCAATTCGTCAGCAATTTGTGCCGCTTCCGATGCTGTGGGAATTTGTTCCAAGTTAGCGTAAGTAGCATCGATCGGCTGTTCGCGGCGCTGGAAATACTGAGTAGCTTTGCGTCCTACCAACACGTATTTGTAGTCTAAGCCTTCAGCTTTGATTTCCTTAGCGCGATTTTCGGCGTATTTGATGATGTTGCTGTTGTAGCCGCCGCACAAACCCCGATCGCCCGAAACTACCAACAGTCCCACAGATCGCACTTCGCGTTTTTTCAGCAGCGGCAAATCCAGGTTTTCAAACTGCAAGCGTTCCGCCAAACCGTACAATACCTCTGCCAGGCGATCGGCAAAAGGCCGAGTAGCAGTCACCTGTTCTTGAGCGCGACGCACCTTTGCAGCGGCCACCAAGCGCATTGCTTCTGTAATCTTTTTAGTGTTCTTGACCGACTTAATGCGATCGCGAATAGTTTTCAGATTTGCCATAACTTTCTCCTTACATCCTTGCCCGCATCTTCTTAATTAAAACCGCAGATGAACGCAGAGTAACGCAGATTAACTTCAGATTATCTGCGTTAATCCGCGTTCATCTGCGGTTCAAAATTCCTACTTGTCTACGCAGAAACTAGAAAACTTTGCTTGTATTCAGTGATGCCTTCTTTCAGCAGCTTCTCAGCTTCATCAGTCAAGGCTTTTCCGCCTTGAACAATTTCGCCGTACTTCGGCTTGCTAGTCCGCAAATAGTCGCGCAAACCAACAGTAAACTTGCTGACTTTTTCCACCGGAATGTCATCCATATAGCCGTTAATACCGGCATAGATTACAGCCACTTGTTCGTTCATCGGCAGAGGCGAACTTTGGGGCTGTTTCAACAGTTCCCGCAAGCGCTGACCGCGCGACAATTGATTCTGAGTAGCTTTATCCAAGTCAGAAGCAAACTGAGAAAATGCTGCCAGTTCTTCAAACTGTGCCAATTCCAATTTCACCTTACCGGCTACTTTTTTCATCGCCTTAGTTTGAGCCGCTGAACCTACCCGCGATACCGAAATACCGGGGTTTACTGCCGGACGCAAACCAGCGTTAAACAAGTCAGAAGAAAGGAAGATTTGACCGTCGGTAATCGAAATTACGTTCGTCGGAATGTAAGCAGAAACGTCACCAGCTTGGGTTTCGATAATTGGCAAAGCAGTCATGCTGCCTTCGCCCAAATCGTCGCTCAATTTAGCAGCGCGTTCTAGCAAGCGAGAGTGCAGGTAAAACACGTCTCCGGGATAAGCTTCGCGACCGGGAGGACGGCGCAGCAACAAGGACATTTGGCGGTAAGCTTGTGCTTGTTTGGAAAGGTCATCGTAAATGACCAAAGTGTGCTTTCCTTTGTACATGAAATACTCGGCTAAGCTAGCACCTGTGTAGGGAGCCAAGTATTGCAGGGTTGCGGGGTCGCTAGCGTTGGCTGCTACTACGATCGTGTAGTCCATCGCGCCCTTTTCTTGCAGGACGTTGACGATGTTAGCTACTGTAGAAGCTTTTTGACCGATCGCCACGTAAACGCAGATCACGTTTTCCGATTTTTGGTTAATGATTGTGTCGATCGCGATCGCAGTTTTACCGGTTTGTCTGTCACCGATAATCAGTTCCCGCTGTCCTCTTCCCACCGGAATCATCGCATCAATAGCGGTAATTCCTGTTTGCATGGGTTCGTAAACAGAACGGCGAGAAACAATCCCCGGTGCCGGAGATTCAATCAAGCGAGATTCAGTAGTTTTAATTTCTCCTTTGCCGTCAATCGGACGGGCCAAAGCATCAACTACCCGTCCCAACATTGCTTCACCCACGGGGACTTCAGCAATTCTGCCCGTAGCAGTAACTGCCGAACCTTCTTGAATGCCGAGGCCTTGGCCCATCAACACTGCACCGACGTTATCTTGTTCGAGATTCAGTGCAATGCCCACGGTGCCGTCGGCAAATTCTAGCAATTCTCCAGACATGGCTTTATCCAAGCCATAAATCCGAGCAATGCCGTCGCCTACTTGCAGAACAGTACCGACGTTAGAGACTTTTACATCTTGGTCGTACTGTTCAATTTGCTGGCGAATAATGCTGCTAATTTCGTCAGGTCTGATTGCTGCCATGTTAGTTATTATTTGTCAGTTGTCAGTTGTTAGTTGTCTGTCGATGTTTTCCGCAAGAAAGAATAGGGATTTGGTAGTAAGAATTTGGGAATAACAGCTCGAAAACAGAAATTAATTTATTCCTAATTCCTGTTTGATTCTTCCCTTGTTCTTTCTTCCTTCTTCCTTCTTCTATCCGTTACATCCGTTACATAATCCGTTGCCGAACCTCCTGCTTCCTTAAATCAGGAATTCAAGCGAAGTCCCAGACGGCGCAATTGTCCCCGCAGGCTGGCATCAATTACTTGAGAGCCTACTTTGATTACCACACCGCCGATTAAATCTGCGTCTATTTTGGTTTCAATTTCTACTTGACTAGCGCTGGTCATCGCCTGCACTTTCTCGCGAACAGTCTGCTGTTGAGCGTCTGAAAGCGGGACTGCCGATGTAACTTCAGCCAATACTGTTTGGTTTAGTTCTCGGAGCCTTGCCAAGTATTGTTTGCCAATTCCTTCTAAAAAAAGAATTCTTCCTTTGTCTACTAATAGCTTCAGAAAGCTGTGCATCAATGGGCTCATTTCTTCACCCGCTATTTGCTGAATCACAGCTTTTTTAGCATCCGGTTTTACCAGCGGATTGGCTAAAAATTGACGCAAGTCTTCCGAACCTTCTAGCAGGCTCAGCAAGGAACGAATATCTTCGCCGAACTTCTCTGATAGATTGTTGGACTGAGCCAGTGACATCAAGGCAGATGCGTAAGGCTGTAAGACTTCTGTGCTGACTGTACTCACGTTTTAGCCTCCCAGTAACGCAATGCTGCGATCGATTAATTGGTGTTGAGCGCTGTCGTCCAAGCTAGTTTTTAGCTGGCTTTCCACCTTTGCTAATGCCAGAGATACAACCGCCGATCGCAGTTGGGCGATCGCTCTTTCCCGCTCTGCTTCCAACTCTTGACCTGCTGTTGCTCTCATTCTTTCAACGTCTTGCGCTGCCTGAGCTAGAATTGCTTCTTTTGCTTTCTTGGCAGTTTCTTCAGCAGCGGCCCGAATTCGTTCGGCTTCTGCTTGCGCTTGAGTCAATTTTTGCTGTTGCTCTGCTAGAGCTGCTGCTGCATCTTTTTGGCGTTTTTCTGCTTCTTGAATCGCCTCTTGGATGGCCGAACGCCTCTCTGTCAGGATTTTACCTACAAATCCGCGCCCGAAATAAAACAGCACTGCAATAATAATGACCAGGTTAATCAGGTTGGTTTCTAAAATATCGAAATTTAAACCGAAACCACCTTCGCCGCTAGCTTCTGTGGCTAGCAATAAAACAGTCCCCATGATACTCTTCCATAATTGCGCGTGCAGATTGGGTGAAGCGATTTTAGATTTGAGATTCCATCAAAAATCTAAAACTCTTCGGTCTCGCTATTTGGCCAGCGACTGCCCTAATAGCTTTTCGAGAATTTGGCCGCTGAGCGCGTCTACTTGTTGTTCTAGTGAGCGCATTGCTTCTTGCTTTTGCTGCTCTATTTCTTGCCCAGCCTTTTCTCGCGCGACTTGAGCTTCTTGTTGAGCCTCAGCTACTTTGGCTGCCCCAATTTTTTGGGCATCAGCTTGAGCAGCAGCAATTACTGATTGAGACTGTTTGCGAGTTTCTCCCAGTTTTTGCTCGTACTGCTGCGCTAGTTGCTGAGCTTTTGCCAAGCGTTCTTTGGCGGAGACTTGAGTGTTGCGAATGTAATCGGCGCGATCGTCAATTGACTTGCTGAGCGGCTTGTAAAAAATTACATTCAAGACTGCGACTAGAATTAAAAACTGCACCGCCATCAGAGGCAGCGTAGCATCTATATCAAACAGTCCCCCTTCCTTAGCCGCTTCTTCAACTGCTAGTAATACTGTCCAGTGCATCATGATTTTTTGACGGCTTCCATCTAATTCGCTTAATCGATTTTAGATTTGAGATTTTGGATTAGAATCGCCAAAACCTCAAATCTAAAATTTCCAATTATTATGCGAAGGGGTTGGCAAACAGCAGCACTAGGGCTACGACCAAACCGTAAATTGTGAGCGCTTCCATGAACGCCAAACTCAACAGCAAGGTGCCGCGAATTTTACCTTCTGCTTCTGGCTGACGGGCAATCCCTTCTACAGCCTGACCTGCTGCATTACCTTGACCGATGCCAGGGCCGATTGCAGCTAAACCTACTGCCAAAGCGGCGGCAATTACGGAAGCGGCAGCAACTGTTGGGTTCATGATGATTTTCCTTATCTAAAGTACAAAATTGAGAACTGAAAGTCTAGAGAATTGTCCGATTTAACGGGAGGAAGTTTGAGTTCAGAATTTTTCTTTTTCCTCCTTCATTCTTCGCCGTTTATCGTTAGTTAATCGTGGTGTTCTTCGCCGTGACCGCCTTCTAGAGCTTCACCAATGTAGGCGGCGGCTAAGGTAGCAAAAATCAAAGCTTGAATTGCACTCGTAAATAGTCCCAGAACCATCACTGGCAGAGGAACAAATAAAGGCACTAGCAACACTAGCACTCCGACCACCAATTCGTCCGCAAGAATGTTACCAAACAAACGGAAACTTAGGGACAGAGGCTTAGTGAAATCTTCTATGATTTTGAACGGCAACATGAAAGGCACCGGTTCAACATAGTGGGCGAAATACCCCAAGCCACTTTTGCTGAGACCTGCATAGAAATATGCTAGAGAAGTCAGCAGTGCAAATGCTACCGTGGTGTTGATGTCAGCGGTAGGAGCTCCCAATTCGCCTGATGGCAGCTTAATCAGCTTCCAAGGAATTAGAGCGCCAGACCAGTTTGACACAAAGATGAACAGAAATAATGTACCAATAAACGGTACCCAAGGGCGATATTCTTTTTCCCCAATTTGGTTTTTAGCCAAGTCCCGAATAAATTCCAGCGCATACTCCATAAAATTTTGCATTCCGCTGGGAATACGCTGGATTTTGCTGGTTCCTAAAATCGAAACTACGACTAAAACAGCAATTACAAACCACGAGGTTAGAAAAACCTGCCCGTGCACTTTCAGATTGCCCAGTTGCCAGTACAACTGCTGGCCAACTTCCAATTCGGCGAGGGGGAAACGATTAAAGGTGTTTAGAACGTCAAGCATTGCCATTCAACGGGCTTCCCCATACAAATCGATGAGTTGAGTTTTGCTCGAATTGCCTGACTTACCTGTAGTCTAGTGCTAATGCACTTCGGATCACGTAAACCAACAGCGCAGCTTTGTAAGTCAGAAATCCCAAAAATATCGGTAAAATCTGTAGCTGATTCCACTGTGTTCCTACTATCATCACCGCTAAAAACACACCGAGCCTTGTCTTGCTGATGCGTTGATTTTGGCTGCCGATTCGTTCAACGTCTCTAGCCAACATCTTTAAGTAAACCACACCTGTGCTCGCCCCAAGCAAATAATTCAGGGCAATGTTGAGGGAGTAAAAAATCCAAACGGAGATAAAAATAATCGCCGTAAAAGCAAGGGTGTACGCCAATAACTCTTGTTGGAGGCGATAAAAGTCTTGCATGGGATTGGTTGTCTCGGACGAGACTGTCGAGACTGTCGAGACTGTGCCAGCTTGAGGAATATCCTCGGTTGCTGGTGCGGGTTCGGTGGGTGTGTTTTGCGTGTTCACGAAGCTCAGAAACTAAGGCAGGTAGCAGGCGAGTGCTTTGCAAACTCAGAAAAATAATACCACGCTGCGGTAACAATACTTAAAATTAAATTAATCATACTTGTCGGAATTTGGTGTCTGGCGCTTCGGAAACCTCAAGCCGTTAAATGTCCGATCGACCTCACCCTATCTCACCCACCGCCCTACCGCACTTTTTTACACATTGTTCTCCTATTTCTCACTGAGTAAGCCTCACTTAGTGAGAGGTAACAGAGGACGATCGCGCGAATCGATGAGGTAACTCTCCCTTGTCTGCCTCTGCGCGCTACAAGAGTTAATTCAAATTCGAGCTCATTCAATAACCTTAAACTCTTGAAGCGCCGGGAGAAAGTTTTTATTCTCGTGGCTCGATCGACTAAGCTTAATCAAAGCAAATCGCTGTAGAGGCTGCAAACTCGCCCACTGTCCCAAAGAAATTGTCACGCCGAGCTCTTGCGCTTTTGCCGAAACAGACTCCGGTACAGTTGCAGCATCCATCCACGGGGGATTTTCATCAACCGCCAAATCAGTTCCCGGTTTGCCTGTGTGTTGAATTAATATTTGATTTAGCTTTTCCCGGTAATCAATAATTTCTGCTTCTGTCAAGCAAGGTTTCTCTACAAGCATTTGACGTTCTGCTTGGTTAAAATGATTCCAATCCTGCAACTTTAATTTAATGCCGCAAGTATCTAATTTCAGACGTACCTGCATGGGGATACAGCGCAAAGCTTCGACAAAATCAGCTTCAAATTCAAAGAACATATATTTAGCAAGTTTATTTGAGTTGTGAATGATATTTTTTTATTAACCGCAGAGGGCGCAGAGGGCGCAGAGTAAGAGAGGAGGGGGAAGGTGAAAAGAATTTGATGCAGGTTTATTGCTCTCTATCAATAATTGCAGAAAATCGAGTCAGCATTTATAATTAAATAATATTACAAACTATTGACATGGATACCGTAGACTACCTTCGGATTAGCTTGATAGACCGCTGCAACTTCCGCTGTCTCTACTGTATGCCGGAAGGTAGCGAGTTGGACTATGTATTGCAGCAGCAGTTGTTAACTCACTCGGAATTGCTAACTCTGCTGCGCGAAGTTTTTATACCCGTGGGATTTACTAAGTTTCGTTTGACTGGTGGGGAACCGCTGCTGCGGCCTGGGGTGGTGGAATTGGTAAGGTCGATCGCCTCAATGCCGGAAACGCGAGATTTGTCAATGACAACTAATGGCTTTTTGTTGGCGGGAATGGCCGAAAATCTCTACAATGCTGGTTTGCGCCGGATTAATATTAGTTTGGATTCCTTGGAACCGGAGACTTTTGATAAGATAATTGGTAGTCGGGGACGATCGCGATGGACGCAGGTTTGGGAGGGAATTCAAGCGGCTTATCAAGCAGGATTCGACCCGCTGAAACTGAATGTTGTGGTAATTCCCGGTGTGAATGACAGCGAAATATTGGATTTAGCGGCGTTAACAATTAACCGGAATTGGCACGTTCGATTTATTGAGTTTATGCCGATCGGGAATGGGGATTTATTTGGCGATAAAGGTTGGGTAGCTTCGGCAGAATTGCGGCAACAAATTAGCGACAAATACGGGTTAGCCGAGTCGGGAGTGCGCGGTAACGGGCCGGCGGATGTGTTTCAAATTCCGGGGGCGAAGGGTACTTTAGGATTTATCAGCCAAATGTCCGAGTGTTTTTGCGATCGCTGCAACCGGATGCGTTTGTCTGCTGACGGGTGGCTGCGGCCTTGTCTGCTGAACGAAACGGGGCAAATTGACTTGAAAACTGCTTTACGGAATGGGGTGTCTACAGGCGAATTGCGCGATCGAGTGCGGCACATATTAGAGATGAAACCGGAGATTAATTTCAAACAGCGAGATTCGGGAACTACTCAAGGAAATTACAGCCGCACTATGTCTCAAATCGGCGGGTGATATCAATTCCGATTTTAGTATTCCCTCGATATTCTCTCCCCCTCTCTGTAATCTCTGCGTTCTCTGTGGTTAATTATAAATCAGGTATTTAACGATGAACATCATCTCGATCGCCATTTCAGACCTGCTGATGCTGAAGCTACAAAAAGTTGCTGCTGAGATGAATGTATCCATCGAAGAATTAGTCTTGATGAACATTGAAAGCTCGATCGCGCAACGAGAAAATCCCGCAGCAAATACCGATAGAGATATTTGCAATCAAAATGCTGAAATTGCGATCGAAGTAATTGACAAATTTTATAGTCTTGCTACGGAATGGCAGAGTGAAGTTGCGGGAATGTCTTCGACAGCTCAAATGTCTCAGCATCCTGCATATCAAGAAATTATTAAGATGGGTTCTCAAGTCGTGCCGCTGTTGCTATCGGAACTGAAAAAAAATCCCCTTTACTGGTTAGCTGCATTGAATGAAATTACGGGTGAAAATCCCATTAAACCGGAACAAAGGGGAAGGGTAAAACAGATGGCATCAGCTTGGATAGAGTGGGGTAAAGATCGAGGCTACGCGACTATTAGCAACATCGAGCCAACCGACCATCGCATCTTTTAAATTAGCCATCACTTCTTCCATAGTATCTCCTTCGGTAATGCACCCAGGAAGTGCAGGTACTTCAGCCCAATAGCCACCTTCTTCTGCGGGATGAATAATTGCTCTAGTTTTCATACATTTTCTACTTGTAAATTCCTTGTAAATCGGCGGCTAAAGCTCCCCTTCCAGGACTTGTTGAGCCGTCAAGTTCAACTGCGGAAAAGTCGGCGATATCAGCGCTTGTTCCCCTTGAAAAACCCCAACTTCGATATACTCACCTGATTCTAGTCGTAGTACCGCTACTATCTCCTCTTGAGGGTCAACAATCCAATATTCAGGGATACCCCGCGCTGCATATTGAGCTCGTTTACTAATGTAATCGCGATCGCGCCCAACTCTACCTGGACTAACAACCTCGACAACCAACTGAGGAGGTGGCATAGTTTGGGTGATGGTTAGCCTGGTTGCTGTCAGCAAGATGTGTTCGGGGCGCAAAACCACCAAATCTGGGTAGCGGTTAGCTGCGTCGCCCTCCCGCAATATAGGAACCTGGATTTCGCACAGGTGAAGTTTGATACACCGCCAAGGGATGCCAGTATTAACAAGCACTAAAAACAGATAGCTGACAATGGCGGTGTTGGGTTCGGATTCGGGTGGCAATGTTACTAACTCTCCGTCAATTAATTCGTAGCGATTGTCGGTGTCGTCCTCATAGGTGAGGTACTCTTCAAAGGTGAGTTTTTGCTTGCGGGCTTGTATCATCTTTTACCTTCCAGGATTTCTATTGTTATTAAAATATTTACACATCCGAGGGAAGCGGCGGCCGCAGTGATTTTCATTGAATTAACAAGCTGGGTAGCACTGTCCGATCGACACGGGGCGATCGTCTTGACACTTGCCACGGCTGACATGGGTGGCACGGCTCCAAAATTGCACCATATAGCGCCGTGTGGGTGAGTTTGAGGTGATTGGATGGTGAGGACTGCCACGGCTGGCACAATTGCACCTAACCACGGTTGGAGCGGTGGGAGTGTTGCGGGTCTAGCGCGGTCGCTCGGAGCGATCGGACTGTTGCCAGTGTCGGAGCGGTGGCGGTCTAGCTTTTTTGCGTCACACTCGCACGTTACAACAGCATACTTTTTTTAAAACTAAAATCGACAGAAAACCCGCCACGCTTAGGGTGTAGCGGGTTTAACAGGATTAAAGGGTTTACGTCAAGATATAGAATTACAATAGATTTTAAGTGCTGTCTCACTTTACTTTTCACAGTGTCTTTACATACTATAAGCTATGATGTTAAATTCTCTTTTAATTGTTCCAGAAAATAACTTAATATCAACTGTTGCCGATAAGGGTAAACCTATAAGAGATAAAATTGCTGCTTCAAACAATAAAAAAATCACTGAAAAATATGTTCAGTTGAGTCTTTTTGACGTTTATATTCAGCCCGATATTCAGCAACACTTAAATGATAATAATCTGTACTATGCTCGCACAAAAAATCTCTTAAATTTGTTAGAAGATGCGGAGGTTATTTGTTTTGATTGTAGAACAAATATTTACAAATTTATGTCATTTATGGAATCAGATAATCCCGACATAAAATTGAAGATAGGTAATATGTTGGGATATACAGCAGAAGCAATGGTCGTAAGAGAATGTAATAGTGATGTAAGTAAAAATGCTAAATGGGCTGATATCGCACGGCTTCTTAGAGAAGACAAAAATCCTATTACTAACTTTGTAAAAAAAATTTTTTGGTATCCTACTTTGCAAAACCCAAATAACTATAATGCGATAGGAACAGGTTTAGCAACAACAAAAAACACACAACATTGGAGAGGATGGTACTCTCGGCAGAGTGAGAGGGATATATGCTGGATTGATAGTGCGACAAAAGTAAAAGAATTATTGGTTCCTAATAATATAACTACAGGAAAACTAAAAAATGCTGGAATTCAACTAAAGGTAAGCACGAAGAGTGATGGTTGGTATGTCACTCAATATTTTAAAACTCAGTCCGTTCACACTCTATACCCTGTTGTTTATTTTGACTTAGGCGGTGATTTTGATAAAGTTAAAGACAAGTTACTTAACCTCTCGGCTTCTGATGTAAGAACAAATTCTTTATTCAGTGATAATGTCGAGTTTTCGGAAAAGTTTTCAAGGTCTGATATTGTTGAGATGATGTTGCGGCGAGGTCTAGATGTAGATAAGTCACTACACGAAGAGCTTTTGTACTATAAATCGATTTTTTATAAGTTAGCATCTGGTAAAATTCAATTGCGAGATTTGAGAAATGACGATAAAGTAATTTCTGGCTTGATGATCGACTATGCGGGAAAAAATGCTGTTCGTAATAGTTCCCTACTTACCATTCCTTATATCTGATGAACTATGTAACTGTAAAGGTTACAGGGCTTAGGCGGGGAAATTTGTGTTTCCCCGCCTAGCTTTTTTATAGGGGTTTGACGCTCTATCTCAGGAAATACTCTTAGGCCTTAGCCTGGGAACCGAGATCCAGAGGCTCTGCCTCGCTAACGGATAAAAATAAAAACAGGAGGCAGAGCGTCATGGAATGTGTTCGGACTGTCACACTGCTACGGCTGGCAGGGTTGGCAAGTTTGGCGATCGTTTCGCTGGCACGGTCGGAGCGGTGGGAGTGTTGGTAAGGTTGGAGCGGTTGCGGGTCTAGCTTTTTTACGTTAAACCTTCAGGTGTATAGGGTTTTTTGGTCAGGTGAGGTATATCGTTCTTATGTTTAAAAATCTTTTGATTGGTCTAATCTCTACTGCCGGAGTTTTCTTTCCTTCTTTTTCTGGTGGGAGCGTCGCTACTCCATTGCTCCAAGTTCAAAATCCCAACACATATCCAGAGGCTGACAAAAATGGAGACTACCGCATTGTCAACGGAAATAGTGGAGTCATGCCTTGGGTGTGGGAAGCGGTAGATCCAGAAGGTTTGAATGTTCGTTGTCAAGATAGGACTGGTCAAAGTAACCGATTGGATCAGCTTGATTTGCCCGTTGATAGAGTTATGCCACCTGGAGAAAGATTTGATACTGTTGGAATTTCTCTTGACCGACGGGGAAAACCTTGGCTATGGGTTGGTACTTCATTCAGTCGATTTCGCTGCTGGGTTAGAGCTAATACAAATTACGTCCGACCGATTCAAAGAATTAATCGCAACCTATAGCTTTTTTTGTTGGTCTTATTAACTGGTTCCCAGGCTAAGGCCTGGGAACCGAGCTCCAGAGGCTCTGCCTCGCTAACGGATAAAAACAAAAACAGGAGCCAGAGCCTCATGGAATGTGTTCCCAGGCTAAGGCCTGGGAACGAGCAAACGCCTACCCTTTGCGCTTCCGACGGCGAATCAGCACACTCATCACTTGCTTCGGATTAGCTGCACGTTGTACGGGACTCCAATCGCCAACTTGGGCAAATCCCAGGCGGTACAAAGTGAGTATGGTTTCCCTGACACCCTTGGGCGAACCTGTCACCGTTACACAAACCACATCCTGTTCCGATTCTGCTGCTGAGTCGTCATTTGGCCGATCGAATTTGTTGTCGTCAGGCAAGAATTCCTGTGACATAATTATGTTCTCCTGGTTTTGGGTTTTCTAGAAAAACCCAAAAACCCAGCCGCCCCGCATTTCAAGACATAGCAGGGCGGCTACAGAGGATGTTAAGATACTCCGTTAGCCTCCAGACTGCTGATACCAGTTTGGCGGTGAGCTGTCCATTGCTGCTACCAACAGCTTTGGGCAGTGCAACTAGATTTTTGGGCGACGCGGGCTACTTCCTCTACAAGCAAAGCAACCTCTAACTTCAAAGCGTAGCCGCAGACGGGGGCCTGTGTCAATCCATTTGGGATACTTCGACGCAGTAACTGGTTCCCAGGCTGTGGCCTGGGAACCGAGATCCAGAGGCTCTGCCTCGCTTGCCGACAAAAACAGGAGGCAGAGCCTCCTGGAATGCGTTCCCAGGCTGGAGCCGGGGAACGAGCAATGAACCGCGAGGCACGAAGGACGCGAAGGAAGAGAAAGAAAGAGATGCAGTTCTTCCTTCGCGCTCTTGGCGTCTTCGCGGTTCGTTCAAATAATCAAAAAGCACTATAATTTCGGTCTTAGCAAAATTAGCTGTTTTGATAAGATCGATCGCACTTCATCCAATCCCATCTCCACATTCCCCAAAATCTCCCCTATGCTTTTGCCAGACAGGCTTCCCTCTTTCTCCCCCCCTTGATAAGGGGGGGCTGGGGGGGGTGCACAAGCTTGCAAAAACTCAAATTCAGCACTTGACAAATTGACCAATTGGTAGTTGCAATCAAACACTTGTTGACTAGGCCAACCGTGCATACAACCACTCAACTCTGGAATTGCCGCTAACAGTGCCCTATCGTCCGACCAATCAATTTTATTAACAGGCTTTTTGCCCAAGAAAAACTCGTAATGAGTGATTTCCGTATCCAACAATTCAATTAATCGATAAAGCTCTCTTTCCGTCAAACCCTGAGCTCTTTCTATCAATTCCGGCGCTTTCCCCAAAAGTCTTTCTAACTGCCAATATCCCGGATTTGAGAAACCGATAAATTCCAATCCCGAAGCGTCAATTAACTCGAACAAAGTCTCAATATTGTAGTCAATTTCCTGCGGGTGAACGTACATATCAGCAAAACATTCGTCTCGCTGATTTTCTCCTGCCCAACGCTGTTTTTCGTACTTGACAAGACGGTTGTTTTCTGGTAAAGAAGCAAAGATTTGACGGCCGACTTTCACACCATCGGGATAGTCACCTTTTTGCTGGCCTTGGAGAAGTCCGATCGCCCTTTGCATGAGTTGAATTTCCCAGCGTCCGAGCTCAGCATACACAAAAATGTGCATCAAACCGCCCGCCGCCAACTTCGCCGCCAGCGCTTGAATGCCCCGGATCGGATCGGGTAAGTGGTGCAGCACTCCCACGCAGTTGATCAAATCAAACTCGCCCTCTAACTCGGCCGCATCGTACAAGCTGAGGTGGCGAAAATCTGCTTCCCGCGCTCCCGATCGCCGACACCGTTCTTGTGCTACCTTCAAAGCACCTTCACTCAGGTCGATCGCCGTTACCGAAGCTTCAGGATTGAGGTGAATCAGATAATCCGTACTCGAACCAGTGCCGCAGCCAGCATCTAAAATCCGAATATCGAGTTTTGGCGGCTTTTGGCCGGTGCAAAAATTGTAAGCATCAGGCCAACTCCAGCGCCAGTTGTACCCTGGGGGCGGTTCGTCGGACAAAGGATCGGGCGGGAAAGGGAAAGTATCGTACAGCCGCCGCACGGCAGCACTGATATCAGGCGTAGTATCCATAGGTGAGGTAATAGTGCGTGAGTTTTGAGATTGGTTGTCAGTAGCTACGGGCTAACAGCGCTAGGCCATGCACTTCTGTTGCTGCGTTACTCGCCACAAAAGTGTCGCTTCGCTGGCGTCGGGCAAGCCTGCAACAGAGCGATCGGGCGATCGACTAACCCCTGACAGCCAAGCCCTGACAGCTTCTGCGTAATAAAACTTATCATTTTTTCTCATATAAGCTCTCTTAAATCTATACAATAAATCTCGACAGGCTTTTTAACAAACAAGGACTGTCAATAACCCACCGCTGAACTGTCGGGTAAAGCGGAGGCGTCTTTCAGCAGAAAGTCAAAAGCCCCGAAACAGGCAGAAGAAAATTTTTGATTTTCTTTTCCTTTAATTCAAGGCACTGGCTGCAATCGCCCAAAGGCAACTCTCCTGCCGAGTCTTTTTTTCCACGGGTATACCGGCGGATCGCAGCGGAGGGAGTACCCCGTGCCTGCCTTCGGATCGGACATTTCCCCGCAGGCAGAAAGATGAAACCAAAACATTTTAATCTAAGAAAGTAAGCGCGCCCGAACCTCGTGACAGGTAAAGGCAAAAAGTAAACAAAGCAAAAATACCTACTTTGACCTGCATCAGAAGGCAAGGTTAGTCTGGTTAAATGCTGCAACTATTTGGATAGGGAGCTAAGGAGTCTAATGACTGTAAAGGCAAGTGGTGGAAGCTCGGTTGCGCGTCCGCAACTATATCAAACTGTACCGGTCGCAACAATTTCGCAAGCAGAACAGCAAGACCGCTTTCTACAGCGGGGCGAACTCAGCGAACTAGCAAGTTATTTCAGTTCCGGGGCTCTTCGGATCGATATCTCTGCGACGCTGACCCAAAACTCGGAACTGATAGTATCCCGCGCAGCCAACCGGATTTTTACCGGCGGTTCCCCGCTGGCATTTTTGGAAAGACCACAAGAACCTGCGATGGCTGTAGCAGGCGCGGCTCGCGGCGGCTCGGCGAATGTCTCTGAAGGCATGAAACTGGGAAATGTCACCTACGTAGAAAGCCGCGCTGGCGGCAACGGCGGTGGCGGCGGGTTCTTGGGGCTGGGAAATCTGTTTTCGGGCAACGGTGGCGGCTACAGCGGCCCAATCCCAGCAGGATTTCAGCCGATCAATGTCTCGCGCTACGGCCCGGGCAACATGACCAAATCTCTGCGCGACTTGAGCTGGTTTTTGCGCTACATCACCTACGCGATCGTAGCTGGCGACCCGAACATTATTTCGGTGAACGTGCGCGGATTGCGGGAAATCATCGAAAATGCTTGCTCTTCAGCGGCCACAATTGTGGCAATGCAGGAAATGAAGGCAGCATCTTTGGGCTATTTCCGAAACAATGCCGAGGCAAGTGCGATCGTCGGACAGTATTTCGACGTAGCAATTACCGAATTCAAAGCTCCCACACCTTCAGACAAGGTGCGGCAGCGCGAAAGCAACGACCAGCAAGGTCTACAACTGCCTCAAATCTACTTCAACGCAGCCGAGCGGCGATCGAAATTCGTCATGAAAACCGGTCTGTCTTCGGCAGAAAAGCTAGAAGTAATCAAAGCAGCTTACCGCCAAGTATTCGAGCGCGACATTAGCCGCGCATACAGCCAAAGCATTTCTGACTTGGAATCCAAGGTCAAAAATGGCGAAATCTCGATGAAAGAGTTTATTCGCCGCCTTGGTAAATCTCCTCTGTACCGTCAGCAATTCTACGAGCCGTTTGTCAACAGCCGCGCTGTAGAACTTGCCGCCCGTCACTTCCTAGGCCGCGGTTTGAGCTCGCGGGAGGAATTTAGCAAGTATTTTGCGATCGTCAGCAAAGGCGGCCTGCCAGCCCTCGTAGACGCGATGGTCTATTCCCAGGAATATTCCGATTACTTCGGCGAAGAAACAGTGCCTTACCTGCGCGGTTTGGGCCAAGAAGCTCAGGAGTGTCGCAACTGGGGCCCGCAAATTGATTTGTTCAATTTCAGCGCTCCGTTCCGCAAGGTTCCTCAGTTCATCACCTTGTTTGCCGGCTACAACCAGCCTCTGCCAGACCAGCACGTTTACGGTGTTGGCAATGACCCCTTAGAAATTCAGTTCGGCGCGATTTTCCCTAAAGAAACTCGCAACCCCAAGAGCCGTCCGGCTCCCTTCGGCAAAGACACTCGCCGCATCCTGATCCGTCAAGGTGCGGGGATTGACAATCAGTTGAGCAATCCGGCGGCTCGCGGTGCTGCTCCTGGTTCTCTGGGTCCCAAGGTCTTTAAATTAGACCAGTTACCGAGCAACTATGTTGCTTCCAAGAAAACTGCCCGCGGTGTCTCCAGCAGCTACAGCAATGCTTCCAGTGTCAAATATACCGAAAGTTCCACCCAAGCGGTGATTCGGGCAGCTTACCTGCAAGTGTTCGGTCGCGATGTGTTCGACGGCCAGCGCCAAAAGGTAGCGGAAATTAAGCTGGAAAACGGCGAGATTCCGATGCGCGAGTTTATTCGGATGTTGGCGAAGTCGGACGTGTTCCGCAATATGTACTGGAGCAAGCTCTACGTTTGTAAGGCGATCGAGTACATTCACCGCCGACTCCTGGGACGCCCTACCTACGGCCGTCAGGAAATGAACGCTTACTTTGACATTTGCGCTAAGAAGGGTTTCTACGCGCTCGTCGATAGCATCCTGGACAGCACGGAGTACAACGAAGCTTTCGGGGAAGATACAGTGCCCTACGAGCGCTATGTAACTCCCGGTGGTTTGTCGATGCGGACGATGCGATCGGGTTCCGTCGCTGAGCAAAATGTCCAAGCTCAGACGCCAGAAACTCCTCGGTTTATCGAACTCGGCACTGCGCTCGATCGGGGCGATTTCGAGTTACAAAATAGCCTCGCTCAAGGTGTCAGCAAGCGGCGCGAACAAACTAAGGTGTTCAAGCTGACGAATACTTCGGACAAAGTAGCTTTGAAAACTTTAATTCAAGCTGCTTACCGTCAAATTTTTGAGCGCGACATCAACCCGTATGTTGTGAAGAATGAATTCACGGCGCTCGAAAGCAAACTGGGCAACAAGGAAATCAATCTCAAGGAGTTCATTGAGGCTTTGGGTTGCTCGTCGCTGTACGTCAAACAGTTCTACGCACCTTACCCCAATACTAAGGTGATTGAGTTGGGAACCAAGCACTTCTTGGGCCGTGCTCCCCGCAATCAGGCGGAGATTCGGACTTATAACCAAATCTTGGCAAGTAAAGGGATTAAGGGCTTTATCAACGCGATGTTGAACAGCGTTGAATATGCTGAGGCTTTTGGTGAGGATACTGTTCCTTATCGTCGCTTCCCAACTCTACCGGCTGCTAATTTCCCCAATACTGAAAGACTGTACAACCAGTTGACTAAGCAGAATGGTGAGATTGTGGTTCCGAGTTTTGAGCCTGTGGCTGCGATCGACAGAAGCTAAATGGATTTGAGGTTTTAGATGTTAAATTAGCAAAAATTTAACATCTAAAATTAGTTGAAGGGCTGGTGTAATTGCTAGCCCTTTTTTATTACAAGTTTGAAGTAAAGCCTATTTTTCTATCCTTACATCAATGCTCTCAGAATCCCTAAGACTTATGTTTAGAGGCTCATCCTCAGTTTGTAGTCGCGCTGTAACCTCTATTTCTCCATCAATGGATACGTTAGAATCAGGCTTCCTATATTTAAGTTCTGCACACTCAAAATAGATAACAGATTCTAACAATGAAAGAAGATACTCTCTTAATTTCTTCAGATCGAAGTCCTCAATCAAAATTATGTGACCGCTTTTTAACTCAATTTCAATCTGGTCATATGTCCCCTCAAACTTTGTTCCAGGGTAATCAGCAATCTTTTTTCCGGTTAGTTGAGTGTAACGTTTGGCTAGCTTGCTATGAGGGTAAAGAGTCCCTATCTCTTTTGCTGTAAACTCGATAGATTGAATCTCAGTAATATCAAATATGTGAGTGTTGTTGAGGTTGATAAATTTTCCCATGCTGCTTCACCGAAAGACCTAGTAATAAACCCTTATCTAAGAATATCGAAAACTTTGATTTAGGCTGTGTCCGTTAGCTCATGGATTCTATAATACCGACTTTGCGAAGAATATTGTGGTTGATTTCGGGCCTTGCTGATTCACGGTATGAATCGACTTTTCGCTTGATGTTACAAAACTCACTATACTTGGATTATAGCAATTCTGAAATCTTCCATTCATACCTGTATTCAGCAACGCCTTCTCAGTTTACGCCATAACCGCCAAGGCGGTTGCTATACATGGCATAAAGACATCTGGTAAATCTAAGTGATTGTTAGCAAATGTTAGAAAAAGTCTTACACTTAATCAACCCTTTCTTCCTTTCAAAATCTAGTTACTTCCTTGCTCAGTCGTCAAACTCAGGGCAGTAATATTTAGGAGCCAAAGCGTTAAGTGCATCAACTTCAGCATTGCCTTGAGGTTGCAGCAAGTCGATCGACATTCCCGCACTGAGCGCATTACATATCCCGCGCGCACGTTCGATAGCGGCTTGGGGATTTCGCTGAACGCGAGACACGGCCTCGGATGAGGATGAATTGAGCCGTTTGCTCAACGATCGTTGGTAACTATTAAGAAAGTCTTGGTCATTGGGCTGTAAAGCGATCGGGCGGCCTCTGCCACTACTTCCACAAAGCTTACCTAAGTCGATCGTTCGACCATCACTCGTCTGTATATAGCAAACATAATCAACGGGTATTTGAGCGACTGAATCCCTAGATTGAGATAAATCAACGCCAAAGGCGATCGACACCATTAACAGAGTATAAAACACTCGTTTCGACTGGCGGACGTATTGCACGACTATTTAAACTCCCACAAACCGTTAAACTTTCATAAGCTTATAGAGAACCCACACCGGATGTTGCCACAATCCGGCGTGATTCACCATATTCTGCATAGTGCGAACATAAGAGCGTTTTACAAGCCAATAAAATGCTCGCACTATAAGGCAATAATGTTATGATCCTCGTTGAGACTTCCAAGGACCCCAAATGGCAAACGTGATGCCTGGGGTTTGGATATTAACGAACATAGTATTACCATCCGGCGAAAAGCAGGCTCCCGCAAACTCGCTATCGTTGATAGCATTTTTTGCCAGACGATACAGTTCCCCGTTGGGAGTTACGCCCACTACGAACTGCTCATCATTGCCATCTTCGCAAATGATCAGATCGCCATGAGGTGCCACAACAATGTTGTCAGGGCCATCGAGTTCGTCAGCCGATTTAGCCTCAACAAAAAGTTCGATCGTATCTCGATCGGGAAGATATCGCCAAACCTGACCAAATCCGTTGGGTCTGCCATTAGCGTCAACAGAGCCACCGTTCGTACAACAGAAGTAAACTTCACGATTGCCGTACCAGATGCCTTCCCCACGAGCAAACTGGGCAGCACCTTTACCGAAACCTTCGACCCGTACCGTATCCGTAGCAGGGTCAGGATTGTCAATTGTCACCCATTCCACCGGCATCGGTTGGCCCTTGGGAAAGCCTGCAAAAGTCTTTGCCTGAGGCATATTCTTAATCTTCAGGGCTTGCAGAGTGCCCCCTGCGCTTAAATTGTTTGGTTGAGATCGCAGAAAGCGATAGAAAAGGCTATCTCTTTGGTCTTCAGTCTCGTAGACAATTCCGGTTTTGGGGTCGATCGCCACAGCTTCATGGTTAAACCGTCCCATCGCAACTAAAGGTACGGGATTCACAGGAACTGTTGCCTGAGCCGGAACTTCAAAGTTGTAGCCGTGAGATTTCGAGACATTTGTCGGATTGCCTGGTTTATTAGTCGCCAGAGTCGAGGTATTCTCCTCGCAAGTAATCCAAGAACCCCAGGGAGTCGGGCCGCCCGCACAATTTCGATAGGTGCCACTAAGCGAAGCGTAGTGGTTGACGAGCTGACGATTGGGTCCAACCTGTAGTGTTGTTGTCCCCCCTTTGCAAAGAGGATCGTAAGGATTGGGACCCACAACTTGTGTTGTAGAATTCGGGCTCAGTTCGTGATTGCGAACCAGAATCACCGTGTTTTGGGGACCTGGGAAAGCCGCCATGCCATCGTGACCACCGGGAACAGGGGAACCATCGCTCATCATTTCGCCGGTTCGTGAAAAAGCCCGATACTGAAACCCACGAGGTAAATCTAACAATCCATTCGGATCGGGTACGAGGGGCCCATACCCTCCCCCAAATACTGACTGACCATTCGCCTTTCTGGCATAAAGCGCTTCTAGAGGAGACATCATCAAAGTGCCAGCAGCACTCGCTCCTGCCAAGGTAAAAAACTTTCGTCGTGATAGTTGCATCAGCTTTTCCGGTGAATTAAACATAGCATACTAAACCTGCATCAAGACCAAGATAAGGTTGGTTTAACTTCTCATTAAGGTTGTCTCATAGCTGTTCAAAGTCAATCCCAGCGGCTCGTAACTTCTCGGCGAACCTGGCTGTTCGTTGCTCTGTTTGTTCAGGCCGTTGACGTTTTTTTCATTAGGGAGTTGTAGGGTGGAAAGCACGTTAATCAGCTTTATACAAAGACATTTTTGTAATGGAAATGTATGTCTATTCTATTGTCAAACTTTAGGATACTTCACTAACATTTATGAGGATTTAGTTGCGACCTTTATTTTTTAGTTTCGCTATTTTCTACTTTTTTTTAACAGCTTCTATTTCTTCAACCTCTACCCGGATAATAGCCGTTTCAAATTCTACGCCCACAACTCGGCTGACTTCGAGTATTTCTACAAAACTGGCACATTGAGATAGCGGTTGGCAATTGGATGCAGTACACCCCAAACGAGGAGCTTCTTCTTTTCGGCATTCTGAGCCTGTACGTCATCCTAATGAGAACCGCTATAAAGTCCTAATTCTCGTTCGCAAGCAGTGCCTGGTAACGCATATCCAGAGGCTTAGCCTCGCGTTGATAGAATTATTGAAATTGGTAAAATTCTAACATCCGTTTGATTTTTGGCAACTGTCTTTCAGATTTTCGGAAAGCCAGCCAGATGCGATTGGTAACAGTCTGTGCAGGTTTGAGAACAAGTATCAAGCGATTTTATTTCACCCAATCTGCACACAAGTAGTCGGGAAGAACGCTAAAGCCAAATCCCAATACAACCGCTTGTCTAATTGGTATTAAATCGGGTACAATCAGTTTCGGATGAACGTCAATTCTTCTGTCAAATACAACTCGCCAAAAGCGGCGGTCTGCCGGTGGCGCGAGTGGAAAATACTCTCAATCCTGCACAAATTGACGCCGCAGAATATGGCGCTATTTTCTACGCTGGGGGACACGGTACAATGTGGGATTTTGCGGATAACCAGGAACTTGCTGCGATTGCTGCTGCTATTTACGAAGCAGGTGGCGTTGTCGGTGCTGTCTGTCACGGGCCGGCGGCGTTAGTTAATCTTAAGTTGTCTGATGGTGAGTACCTGGTTGCAAATAAGACTGTGGCTGCTTTTACTAATGAAGAGGAAGCCACTGTGGGATTGACTGAAATAGTGCCGTTTTTGCTGGAGTCAAAATTAATTGAACTCGGGGCTAATTTTACGAAAGTTCCTAATTTTGAAGTTTGCGTTGTTGCGAGCGAGAGGCTCGTCACAGGCCAAAATCCCGCTTCGGCAGCAGGTGTCGGTCACAAAATGGTAGAATTGCTCAAAAATAAGTAGGTCGCTCTAATTAAATGTAAAACGCTTTTCTATTTGATCCCCGACTTCTTTGAGAAGTCGGGGATCTGGGTATATAGATCTAATACCGACCCTTTTTGTATTCGGTTAACCGTACTCAAAGAGCAACTGTGATCCGAGAACATTACTGCCAAATTTTCGTCTGTGATGCCAATGAATTCGCGCTCGCTGTACGAGGATAAATTACTTATTTATGGGGGTATTAGTGAATTCCATTCATTCCAAGTACGCAAAAATTAGGTATAATTGGTTAGCGCGTATTATGATAAAATTTTCCAAAAATAATACCACGCTAGGTCATATCAAAAGCGCGAGAGTGATGAGTCATTGCCCATCTCAAATCTCAAATTGTATGAGCTACATCAAGATATCGATCGCAAAATAAAACAGCAGAATAAACTGGCAACTTGTTCTGATTAGTAAAGTAGCTAAACGAATAAGGTATTAGGGCATAATGTTGTGAAAGATGGAACAGGGTATGGAACTAAATTTACAGAAATTTTATAGCGCCTGCAATCCCAGCTACACCCTGGCAGTAGCAAATCAACAAGACCGACAATACTATATCGATTTCTCTTCAGTGCGGGGCGGCACAATCGTCGAACAATTGGAGCGCACCATCAGCCGTCTGTCCCCCGATGCACCTACCTGTCAATTATTCACCGGTCACATCGGCTCTGGTAAATCAACAGAATTGCTGCGGCTGCAAGCTCAATTGCAGCAACAAGGATTTCATGTTGTTTACTTTGAGTCGAGTAAAGACTTAGACATGGCAGATGTAGATATCACTGACATTTTGTTGAGCGTTGCTCGTCAGGTGAGCGAAAGCATTGAGAAAATGAAAATCAAGCTGCAACCGACGGGTTTTAAAGCTTTGCTCAAAGGGGTTGCTGATGTTTTTCAAACTCAAATCGACTTGAGCGCTGAAGCTAATATCCCTGGTGTTGGGGAAATAAATGCCAGCACGGAAGGAGAGTTTTCTCTGGCGTTGGGAATTGGCAAAATTACTGCTAAGGCGAAAGATGCTCCGAATCTGCGATCGGAGTTGAGGCAATATTTGGAGCCGCGAACTAACGTAATTTTAGATGCGCTGAATAAGGAGTTGCTAGAACCGGCTAATCAAGAACTCAAGCGCCAAGGGAAACAAGGACTTGTAGTAATTATCGACAATCTCGATCGCATACACCTGTGCGCGAAACCGACGGGGCGGCTGCAGCCGGAATACCTGTTTGTCGATCGCGGCGAACAATTGGCAAGACTAAATTGCCACGTCGTGTATACAATTCCTTTGGTGCTGATTTTCTCTAACGATTTGGGCCAGTTGACCAATCGCTTTGGGGTAGATCCGAAGGTTTTGCCGATGGTGCCGGTGCAGTTGAGCGACGGTTCTGAGTGCTCTGAGGGTGTGGAATTGCTGCGGCAGATGGTTCTGGCGCGGGCCTTTCCGACGGTGCATCCTTCGCAGCGCTATGTTTTGGTGGGCAAAGTTTTCGACTCTGCGGAAACTCTCGATCGCCTGTGTCGAGTCAGCGGCGGTCATGTCCGCAATTTGCTGCAACTGCTGTATGGCTGTCTGCAGAAACAAGACCCTCCTCTGTCGCGGGAAACTTTGGAAAATGTGATCGTCCAGCGCCGCCACCAGCTTACTTTGGCGATCGAACCGGATGAGTGGAAATTGCTGCGCCAAGTATCCGCTACCAAAACTGTGAACGGGGAAACTAAATACCAAATATTGCTGCGGAGTCTCTGGGTGTTTGAATACCGTTACGGCGAGGATTACTGGTTTGATGTCAATCCGATTTTGGCTGACGCCAAAGAGTTTCGGGAAACAGTTGAGAGTTGAGAGTTGACAGTTGACGGTTTACAGTCACTCGGCGAGGAAAATCGCTTCTGAACGAACGAAGTTCACTCCTAGCCGACTAAAGAATAAGGGCCCAACTGTAGCAGGATGTGGTATTAAAACTAACAAAACTCAACAGTTAACAGTCAACAGTCAACAGTCTACTAACAAAAATGATTAAAGGCACTACTAAACTTTTGGGAGTAATTGGTCATCCCGTCGAACATTCTCTGTCGCCGGCGATGCACAATGCTGCTATTTCCCACTTGGGAGTCGATTTTGTTTACCTGCCGTTTCCGGTAAAACCAGGGGATTTAAAAGCTGCTCTTGCAGGATTTGCGGCGATCGGCGTTCGGGGATTTAGCATCACGATTCCGCACAAACAAGCAATCTTACCGCTTTTGTCGGAAGTTTCCCCGATCGCCCGAGCGATCGGCGCAGTCAATACCGTATACCTGACTGACAAAGGTTGGTGCGGCACAAATACTGACGTTGAAGGCTTTCTCGCGCCGCTGCAAACCCCCCCAACCCCCCCTTACCAAGGGGGGGCTAAAGACGCGATTTCTGCCTTAGAAAAGCGCAATACGGCTGTTGAATCCTCTCCCCCCCCTTACGAAACACGGGCTGTTGAATCCTCTCCCCCCCCTTACCAAGGGGGGGCTAGGGGGGGTTCCGATTGGAGTCAGAAAGTAGCGGTAATTTTGGGGAATGGCGGGGCGGCGAGAGCTGTTGTGGCTGGATGCGCTCAATTGGGATGTGCAGAGATTCACGTTGTCGGCCGCAACGAACAAAATTTAGCGGAATTTCAGCAGAGTTGGAGCAATTCTCCGATGCCCGTGCAGAATTTGCACGTCCATACTTGGGATAATTTGTCCATGTTAATCTCGCAGGCAGATTTGCTGGTGAACACGACGCCTGTGGGGATGTATCCGCAGGGGGAAAAGTCGCCGGTTGCGGCTGGTGAGATCGATCGAATTTCAGCAGGTGCGATCGTCTATGATTTAATTTACACCCCTAATCCTACGCAGTTTCTCAAAGATGCACATCTTCGGGGAGCGCGAGCTATTGACGGACTCGAAATGCTAGTTCAACAAGGAGCAGCCGCCTTAAAAATTTGGCTGGATAAAGAATCCGTCCCAGTCGATGTGATGCGCCAAGCCTTGCGACAGCATTTAGGTCTAGACTAATGCCATTTTTTCAAAAAGTAGCTGTAGTTTTCCGAATTCCTATAAGTAGAAATTTGAGGCTGAATTCGCGCTAAGCTGAGAATTAAAATATACTTGCCCCGCCATTTATGAAATTTCGAGCTATCAGCCTTTTTTTTGCTACTTGCCTAATCGGAATTTTTAGTTTGGTATTCACTCCACCTGCTTGGGCTCTGACGCAGATTAAACTTTCCGACCTTTCTTATCGCGAATGTCCTGCCGAAATGGGAGAAGGAACAGTCACCAGCGGCAGTTCTATGGAAGCTACCTGCTTTTTGATTACTGGGAAAGCTGAAAATAGCACCGGCAAACCAGTTGTCAATGCCGATATTTTTGGCCGAATTTATGATGCCGACGACAATCCGGTGATGCAAAATCGCACTCGCTTGGGTTCTATAGAAGAAGTTCCTCCCGGAGTTAGCGATTTTCAGCTCAGAATTTCGGTTGCCGCCAATCAACGAACACCTTTGAAGCTCAAGCAATTTAAAGCTACAGGTTTTACTGGCGTGGTTCGCCGCTAACGAAACTCTTTGAGATTTTAGATTGCTGAGAAAGAGATTTTGGGTTAGCTGCCCGTGAAACCGCGTAGCAGTTTTAGATTTGAGATTTTCGATTTGAGATTGTTGAGTGGCTGGCAATTTCTCATTTCTAATGTACGATGAACTCCCCAGCTTTTCAACCGGGGAGTTCATCTAAAAATGTCAAATCTAAAATTTAGTTGCAGGCAGCTAAGTCTGCCAAACAATTTACGCTTGATGCTTAAAAACTTAAGCTTTTCAAACTACAAGGATGTTTGCAAGCTGGTCAAAAGACCGATCAAGAATTCCGAGCCGAACTGAAGTACAAAAAACGCAATCAGTGGTGAAAAGTCAATCCCTCCCAAGGGGGGGATAATCGATCGGAATAGATTTAGGTAAGGATCTGTTAACTGACTCAAAATCGAAAACGGGGGATCGTACCAATTGATATTGGGGAACCAGCTTAACAGCACCCGAAAAATCATCAGGACTAGATAGATTTGCAGAAATGTCGCTAGCGTGGTTGCCAAAAGGCCTATTGAAGAACTCATAAATTTTGCTTGTAGTTTGAGTAAAGTTTACAGACACTTTAACTGTGAGTTTAGCATAGCTGGGGGAGTGAGAGGAGCGAGATGCCGAGAGGGGGAGCATCAGGCTTTTTACGGGCGGGCAGGATAGGATACCCACCCCACAATAAAATTCACTCTTTGTGGAACATACCCAAAAGCCAGTTCTTGAGAATGGCGCAAGATGTTAGTAGCCCCCATGGAGCTGCCAGACTAATCTAAAATTTTAAATGGATTCAGGAGTCTGGGGCGATCGATCCCTCGCTGCCTGGCGCCGGCGCGTTGCCGTTTACGTCTCCGAGTTGCAGCCGCACGTCATCTATTGCCTGATTTAGTTGGGCAATTTTATCTTCTAAACTCAGCCTTGCTACTTCCATCCCTTCGGCTTCGAGTTGGCTGGCTTTCCTCTGGCGGATTTTTCTGGTTTTTGCGTCTGAAGGTTCACTCAGCAAAGCTTCAGCAGCGCGCCGCGACAGCACCGCACCCAAAACTGCACCCACCAAGCCGCCAAGGGCAGCTCCGGCAATAAATCCCCCTGTAAAACCCTCTCGATTACTCATAGCTCAACTCAACTGCGCGATATTTCCTTGATTTGTTTATTTTGACACTCTCTCGGTGAGAAACCAGGAGATTGTTAGTTGTCAGGTAGGCGTTGGAAAATTTGAGGAGGATGGTTGTGGGGTGTCCCGCCTGCTGTGAAAATACACGCCTTCGGGCTCATGGGCCCATCTCCCAAAACAATCCAAATCATCCGGCAATTATGAAACACCGTCAGGTAAGGCGAGAATTCCGACTTCAGAGTTAAAGCGGATCATTTCCAAAGATCGATCGCCATAAATATCTTCAATGTGTTCCAAGCAGCAGTCGATCGCGAAATCGTTTAATTGGGCCGGCTCAACGCCGTACATTTCCTCAAACACCTCTGAGTCTACCCGACAAAAGCGCGGTCGATCGGCATAAATTCCGCATTCTCTGGTCGATTTGTCAAAATTTATACACCAACCGTCATCTCCGACTAAGGTCAAGTAGAGCGATAATTCGTCTTCAGATAAATACTCGTCTAAGTCAGGGCGCTCTGTTGGGTCGAGGTAACAACAAGCACCGCACTGCTTTACGCAACGCCAAGTAGCCATAGTGTGATTTTAGATTTTAGATTTTAGATTTTAGATTTTAGATTGGGAGCATTATGTGGAAAATGCCAAACTTTAGGAGACTAGAGCTCTTCAAGTATATCAATTGCCCGCGCCGGAGGCGGATCTCCTTCAAGGGCGTTCGATTTTAGATTTGAGGTTTTACATTCCGTTCACTTTCGGGGAAGGGGCATCAAATCCCTGGTTTGCTGTCACTGACAGGTCGATCGCACTTTACATTTTGTTGAATTTTGTAAAGTTCCTTAAAAAATATGGTCGATCGCCCGGTAAAATCAGAAGCGGATTTTCTAATTCAACAATCTAGACTTAATCACTACAGTCAGGAGGACAAATGGACTTTATAACCGATCTTTTCAGTGGTCTGGGTGGTGTAGACTACCAACTCATTGTTCAGGTAGCTTTACTCGCAGCCGTCGTGCTTTCTGGCCCGATCGTGATTTTTCTCTTGGCAGCTAGAGGCGGCGACCTGTAATTATAGCACGCTCCGGGGCGATCGAGAGTTGGGAGTTTTGAGTTTTAAATGATGCAAAATTCACAAGGCTCGATCGCCAATTTTCGCTGCTGCACCTGCTTTGTTATCAAATACCGAGGGCGTGTTTAGCAGTTTGAATCAAATTCTCAAAAAAAGGTAGAGATACATCGACTTCTCTAGCATCTTTGCGGGAGTTACCTAACAAACCGATGTTTTGTCCGGGTGAAACAGCCAGAACTTGCCCTTGAGAGTTGCGAATTCTCAATTCCTCGATCGATCCTGCAGGAGACAGACTGCAAGAATAAGTGCGATCGCAATAATCAAACTCAACTTTTCCGAACCTAGGTGGTCTGGAAGTAGCAGCATTTGCCGGTAGCCGAACGCCCAACAATTCTAACTCAACCGATGTCTTGCCATTAAAACTATTTTCCCGCAATCGGTAAGCAATATCAACCCGCCGAGGCAAAGGAAAATATTCCCCCCAACGCCAAGCAATCGCTTTCACACTAGCCGATAAATTTCCATCTTGACTTGCAGTTAGTTTAACGTGACCTCCTTTACCAACAATTTTTTGTTCAGTTATGCAAACATTAGGCGTCCAAAATACAGGAGCCTTATTTTCAATCCCGCAAGGTTCCAGAGCATCAATTTGTCGGTAAAGGTCGAGATTAATCTCAGCCAAATCCGCTCGCACATCTACTGAAACCAGCGGTTTTAGGTGTTCGGGTTGCAAACATTGATTGGCAAAAATTGACAGTTGATTGCGGAATTCTTCGAGATTATGAGCCGGCATAGAAAAACCGCCCGCCGCTTTGTGTCCGCCAAATTTAGTTAATAAATCAGCGCAAAAATTGAGCCCGTCAAATACATTAAACTCAGGAATTCCCCTCGCCGAACCCCTGATAATTTTATGGGCAACCTCCCCTACAGCCTCATCCTCAAAAGTACCAATAAACACAGGTACGCCGTAGCGTTCCACCAACCGAGAAGCTACAATCCCGATCACCCCGTGGTGCCAACCGGGTTGCACGACAACTAAAACTCGTTCTTGCTGCAAGTCGAGCTCACTTTCCTCGCACCAAGCAATTGCTTCCTGCTCAATTTCCTGGCACAACTCCTGCCTGCGCTGATTGATTTGTTCGCACTCCATCGCGTTTTTAAGAGCCAATTCGCGATCGTCCGTAGTCAGCAACTCTATCACAATTTGAGGGTCAGCCAGCCGCCCGACAGCATTAATCCGGGGGCCAAGCCTAAAACCAATATCTTCAGGCTTTAACGTATTGCTAGCTTGGCTTTTTGAATTCAGAAGAGGTAAACTTTCCGCACTTCCCGGCTGCACTCCCGCCACCTGAATCAAAGCCTGAATACCCGCCAATTGCGAGTGAGGCAACAGCCGTAAACCACGCTTTACCCAGCGCCGATTAACTCCTGTCAAAGGTGCTAAATCCGCAATAGTTCCCAACGTAAATAACTCCAGCAGCGGATTCACCAACCCGCCAACTTTTTGCATATCAATCGCCAAAGTAATAGCCAAAACATAAGCAACGCCTACGCCAGCCAAACCGCGATAGGGTGAAGATTCCGCGATTAATTTCGGGTTGAGAATAGCATCGGCCGGCGGCAGTTTTGGCGGCAAATCGTGGTGGTCTGTAATAATAACTTTGACACCGAGTTCTCGCGCTCTAGCAACGGGGCCGTAGGCTGCAATTCCGTTGTCAACCGTGAGAATGAGAGCGACACCTTCCGAGTGAAATTCTTCTACAATGCGATCGTTAATGCCGTAACCTTCTCGCATCCGGCTGGGAATAGCATAATCCACATTCGCGCCCAGAGTCCTGAGAGCTCGCAGCAACAAAGCCGTGCTCGTCATCCCGTCAGCATCGTAGTCGCCGCAAATCGCAATTTTTTGCCCTCCCGATATCGCCTCCCGCAACAGTTTGACACTCGCAGCCAAATCGGGAAACTCATCGGTTGGCGCAGGCAAAACCAGAGATTCTGGTTCGATAAACCCTTGTACTTCTTGAACAGAATCTATGCCCCGGTTAATCAGCACCTGTGCCAGCAAGGGCGACAAACCGATTTCGCCGGCAAACTTTTCGGCTTGCTGTGCTTGAGGCAAATAAATTTGCCACCGTTGGTTTGGCAATCGGTGAAAATGCGGGGGCACAGATGTCGGTAGCTTTTGCACGGAAGCTGAGGTCTAAAGATACATAATTAATCTTATCGAATTAAGTGCATCAGTCAATCAATTTTAGATTTTAGATTTTAGATCGATCATAAAGATGAGTTTTTGGGTAAAATCCGAATGTTGTTTGTAGGAAAGCTTTTTTGGGCAGCTCTCACCGCACCCAAATACTGATACCAGCACCCGATAGGAGTCGTGGAGAACCCAATATTTTAGACCTAAGTTCCAACCCCCACATTGCATCTGTGGAGTCAATCGTCAATCGAAAATCGAAAATGAACTTTGGGCGCAGAGGGCGAATTTAATTTTATGAGGAGACTTGCATGAGTGTCGATCGACCGCCTTGGTTTAAAATTGCATTACAGGTTCGGGGGTCTGTCATTCCCTCAATTTTGCCCCGCGTTTTGCTGTGCGGCGGATTTGGGGTGTTTATTTCTTTCCTGCACTTTTTCAACTTGCCCGTAGCCTTGCCGATTTTGTCTAGCATTGTACCGAGTATTGTCCTCGGTTTACTGTTAGTCTTTCGGACAAATACAGCCTACGAACGATTTTGGGAAGGTAGAAAAATGTGGGGTACTTTAGTCAACAACGTCCGCAATTTGGCGCGCCAAATATGGGTAGCAATTGAGGAAAAAGACCCGCAGGATATCGCATTCAAAAAGTCAGCCCTGCGCCTATTACCTGCCTTTGCAGTGGCGATGAAACTGCACTTGCGGCAAGAATCTGTAAATCCCGAATTGGAGCCGTTAATGTCCCCAGCACAGTACCAAAAGCTCAAGTCGATGAACAATCCGCCCCTAGAAATTGCCTTTTGGATTGAGGATTACTTGCACGAGCAGTATGAGGGTAATTGCGTTGATGTCTATCAGTTAACTGGTATGAAGGAGTTGATCAACTCTATGATAGATGTATTAGGCGGCTGCGAGCGAATTTTGAAGACGCCTATCCCTTTGGCTTACGCGATTCACCTGAAACAACTATTGTTGCTTTACTGTTTGGCACTGCCCTTTCAAATGGTAAACGATGTAAGTTGGGGAACCGGTCCTGTTGTGGCTTTAATTAGTTTTACTTTGTTCGGGATTGAAGAAATCGGCATTGAAATAGAAAATCCCTTTGGACACGATGCCAATGATTTGCCTTTGGACAATATTTGTGCTGCCATGCAGCGCAATATCGACGATTTAATTTCTTTATCTCCTAGCGTTCACGAGCACGTGAAAGATAAGTAGAGTCATTTGATTTTAGATTTTAGATTTTAGATTGGTACATAAAATCTAAAATCTAAAAGCTTCGATTAATTTTTTTTAACAATAAACCGTATTAACCCAGCCAATACTAACAATACAGGAGTCAGCCAATCTCCCCACCGCACGTACAAAGTCCTAGTTTTCCGCCTATAAATAGTAGCATCTCGGACTTCATAGGTATTAATTCTCGACTTCCAAACCGTCTCGCCGCGAGGATTTACAAAAGCAGAGTAACCCGTATTAGTTGCGATAGCTGCCCATCTATCAGTTTCAATTGCCCGCATCACATCTAAAGCGTGATGCTGAGCCAACATCGGTGGTTTGTAATGGGCATTATTGGAAGCTGTGAGCATAAATTCGCCTCCCTGCGCCGCTTGATATCGGAAATTTTCAGCAAAGGCTGAATCGTAACAAATTCCGACAATGGCGCGGCCAAACAGCGTATCAAATAATTGTTTAGAGTTGCCTGGTACTAAATGAGCATCTAAGGGAGAAAGCCGATTAATAATCCCGCCTAAAATTTCGTAAAAAGGGATATATTCGCCTAAAGGCACTAGCTTTAGTTTATCGTAGCGGCCGACAATTTCTCCAGTGCGATCGATCGCCAATAAGCTGTTAGTGATACTATTGTCTTGCTGCCCGAATCCTCCCACCCAAGCCACCACACCGCGTTCGAGAATAGCTTGATAAAAAGAAAGAGTAGAACGCTGATATTCGTTTGTCCAGATAAAAGGCAAAGCTGTCTCTGGAATTAACACAGCATCGACTTTTCTGTCTGCCAACTGTTTGTATCCACTGGTGTAACCTTCCAAAGCGCGCCGCCAGCCCCCTGAGTCAAACTTAATCTCGTTAGGAATATTTCCTTGAATAATGCCAATCTTTAAAGCGGTTGCAGCTTCTTGATTCAAAGGACGGTTGTATAAACTCCACCCTGCAATATGCAAAACTATACACAAACTAGCAGGCAAAAGATAAGCAATCCAATTCTTCCTTCTTCCTTCTTCCTTCTTCCTTCTTCCTTCAATAAAAGCTTCGGCGATTAAGCCATTTACTGCTACAATAGCGGCTGTTACTGCGCTGGGTCCGGAGAGTTGACCGAGGTGCAATATTGCTAAATTGTGCGGGCTTTGCGTATAAGATAGGGATGTCCACCACAGGGAACCTGTACTCCAAATACTTTCTAAGGCGCACCACAAAGCTGTGCCAATTAAAACGCGAGTTAATGCTGAAAATTGAGCATTAATCCCGCCAGCTACCCCTTGTAAAGGGGGGGAGTTAAGAAGAATAAGATCAGAGCTACCCCCGCCAGCCACCCGTTGTAAAGGGGGGGAGTTAAGAATAACAATAGGATTTTTGCCGGGTAAAGTGAGGGAGTTGAGAATTACAAATAGCCACGCCCAAACGGTGACTAAGGCGGCTCCCCAGAGGGTAATGAATGCCCAGCAAAAAAGTGCGATCGCCAAACTCGGCCACCAAGGAACTCCCAACCAAGTCATGGGGTGAATTCCCATAATCCAAGATAAAGCTAATCCGTGATACCCAATTCCCCAGAGTAAAGGAAGAAGGAAGTTCGGCAACGAGCACTGTACAAGATGTAACTGATGGATGTTGAGGAAAGAAGGAAGAAAGAAAAATTTTTGTTTTTGTTCTTCTATTTTTGGCTTTTGATAACTAACAACCAAAATCCACAGGGGAGCTAATGCTACCCAAGCCAATAGCCAGGCATTTACTGGTGCGGTTGTCAATGCCATCAAAATGCCGCTAAAAAATGCGATCGCCCAGGCTAATGTTTTGGATTTATGAACCACGAATTTTTCAAATTTGTGCCTGTTAAATATCGCCACTTTGATGATTGCTAAAAATAATAATTCCTAATTAATATATCAGATCAATCAGGAAGAAGGAAGCTCGGCAACGCCCCGTGTATGAGATTTAACGGATTTAAGAGAAGGAAATCTATCAAATTCTACTTGCCAAAACAAAAAGCGCCCCTATTTCTAGGAGCGCTTTTTGTTAAATCAAAAGCTAAACTTAGCCGTTGATGGAAGGAGCAACCATTGCTACTGGGGTGACTTCACCGGCGGCCAAGTCGAGAGGGAAGTTGTGAGCGTTGCGCTCGTGCATTACTTCCATACCCAAGTTAGCGCGGTTGATGACATCAGCCCAAGTGTTGATGACGCGACCTTGCGAATCGATAACCGATTGGTTGAAGTTGAAACCGTTCAAGTTAAACGCCATCGTGGAAATACCCAAAGAGGTAAACCAGATACCGACAACTGGCCATGCACCTAACAAGAAGTGCAAAGAACGGCTGTTGTTAAAGCTCGCGTATTGGAAAATCAAACGACCGAAGTAGCCGTGGGCTGCGACGATGTTGTAGGTTTCTTCTTCTTGACCGAATTTGTAACCGTAGTTCAAAGATTCAGTTTCGGTTGTTTCCCGAACCAAAGAAGATGTTACCAAGGAACCGTGCATGGCGGAGAACAGAGCACCGCCGAAGACACCAGCAACTCCCAACATATGGAAGGGGTGCATCAGGATGTTGTGCTCGGCTTGGAACACGATCATGAAGTTGAATGTGCCGGAGATACCCAAGGGCATACCGTCAGAGAAGGAACCTTGTCCAATTGGGTAGATCAAGAATACTGCGGTGGCTGCTGCAACTGGTGCAGAGTAAGCGACGCAGATCCAAGGACGCATACCTAAGCGGTAGGACAATTCCCATTCACGACCCATGTAGCAGAAGATGCCGATCAGGAAGTGAAAAACTACCAATTGGTAGGGGCCGCCGTTGTACAACCACTCATCTAAGGAAGCTGCTTCCCAGATTGGGTAGAAGTGAAGCCCGATCGCATTCGATGAAGGAACAACAGCACCAGTAATGATGTTGTTGCCGTACATTAAGGAACCAGCAACTGGTTCGCGGATGCCGTCGATGTCCACAGGAGGAGCAGCGATGAAGGCAATGATGTAGCAGATGGTGGCGCTGAGCAAGGTGGGAATCATCAAGACGCCGAACCAACCCACATAAATGCGGTTTTCGGTGCTAGTTACCCACTCGCAGAACCGTTCCCAAACGTTGCCGCTTTCGCGACGCTGTACGGTTGTTGTCATTTGGTTTATGATTGCTTAATTGAATTTTCAAGGTTCGTTGTGGGGATGCCCCACGCTTATATTAGTAACACCATTCACTCTAGTTTGCCAAGGGATTACTGCTGACAATTTAAACATTTTACAAACTTTTACAATAACTTGATATTTCGTAAATATTTGTAGTTTTTTACAAAGTAAAATTACACATTCAACGGGTTACATACAGCGACCACAAGAACAGAATCTATTGCCTGTAGCTTGGTTCAGCAGTTCAAACACATTATTTGTGTTCAGGTCGATTCTCTTTCTACTTAAATATTTCTTAATTAGGTCGTGAAGAGATGATTTTTAATATTTATTCACATATAACACGTGGATTCTGCGAGGGTAAATTTGTATCGGGAGAATACTAAAAACCACGTTTATCGTGCGATCGGGCTGCATTCTCAATAATCTCCAATCAACCGGGTTTATTGACGAAAAAAAACCCGGTTTCTGAAGCGCTGGGCAATAGAAATCAAAAGGGTTTCTGAGGATGAGTCCGCAAGTTCGGCGTGAAAATTAGGCTTTAGCCTGGGGGCCACTTCATCTGCCGTCCGCCGAGAATGTGAAGGTGCAGGTGGTCTACAGTTTGGCCGCCGTCGCTGCCACTATTAATGACGACGCGATAGCCGTTGCTAAGTCCGAGTTGTTCTGCTACCCGCTTGACAGTCAGTAGCAGGTGTCCCATGAGAGCATGATCTTCCGACTCGGCATCGGCTAATTTGGCAATAGGCTGTTTGGGAATGACGAGGATGTGGACGGGTGCTTGCGGATGGATATCTCTGAACGCGAGGGCCAAGTCGTCCTCATAAACGATGTCTGCGGGAATTTCTTTTCGGATGATTTTGCTGAAAAGCGTTTCTTGAGTTGCCATGAGTGTTAACGAAGGAAGAAGGAAGAGGGAAGAAGGAAGAGGGAAGAAGACCCAAGTGGGAAGAGGGAAGAGGGAAGGCCCAAGTGGGAAGGGGGAAGGGGAAGAGGGAAGAGGGAAGACCCAGCAGGAGAGAAGGAAGAGGAGAAAAAGAAAAGGCAAGGAAAAGTTTTTCTTGCCTCTCCCGATATTCATTAGTCATTGTTAATCATAATAGATGATGAATCAAGGACAGGCAAATTAAGGATAAAGAAAAATGCTTGCTAGGGTTTGGAGTGCATCGATCGTTGGAATTGACGCGGTAAAGGTGGGTGTTGAGGCTGATGTGTCAGGCGGGCTACCGAAAATTGTGGTTGTGGGGTTGCCAGATTCTGCGGTGCAAGAAGCTAAAGAAAGAGTTAAGGCTACGCTAAAAAATTCGGGATATGGTTTTCCGATGCGGAGTATTGTGATTAATTTAACTCCGGCGGATTTGCGGAAGGAAGGGCCGAGTTTTGATTTGCCGATTGCCATTGGCATTTTAGCAGCATCGGAACAAGTCAGCCCTGAACTTTTGGGAGATTATTTGTTTTTAGGGGAACTTTCTTTAGATGGGAGTTTGCGGCCTGTGGCTGGGGTTTTGCCGATCGCCGCTGCTGCTCAAAAAATGGGTATTTCAGGGTTGGTTGTACCGGCTGGTAACGCGCAGGAAGCGGCTTTGGTGCACGGAATATCTGTTTATGGTTTTGAGAATATTTTTGCTGTTACTGATTTTTTGAACAATCCTGAAGCTTATTCGCCTGTAGAAATAAACGGTAGAGAAGAGTTAGCAAAAACGCGGTTTTCTGGTCTAGATTTAAAGGATGTAAAGGGGCAAATTCACGCGCGACGGGCTTTGGAAATTGCGGCGGCGGGGGGACACAATTTAATTTTTGTGGGGCCGCCAGGGAGCGGTAAGACGATGTTGGCCAGGCGTTTGCCGGGTATTTTGCCGCCGCTGACTTTTGGTGAAGCTTTGGATGTAACTCAAATTCATTCGGTGGCGGGGTTGCTGAAGGATAAGGGGAGCTTGGTGGGCGATCGGCCTTTTCGCAGTCCTCACCATTCGGCATCGGGGCCTTCTTTGGTAGGTGGCGGCAGTTTTCCGCGTCCGGGCGAAATTTCTTTAGCACATCGCGGCATCCTTTTTCTCGATGAATTAACTGAGTTTAAAAGAGATGTTTTGGAGTTTTTGCGGCAACCGCTGGAAGATGGTTATGTGACGATTTCTCGGACTAGACAATCGGTGATGTTTCCGGCTCAATTTACTTTAGTTGCAAGTACGAATCCTTGCGCTTGCGGTTATTACGGGGATTCGATCCAACAGTGTACTTGTTCGCCGCAAAAGAGGGAGCAATATTGGGCAAAACTTTCGGGGCCTTTGATGGATCGGATTGATTTGCAAGTGGCAGTTAATCGTTTGAAACCTGAAGAAATTACGCGACAGCCGACGGGGGAGGAGTCGGAACCGGTGCGGGTGAGGGTGCAGCGGGCGCGAGAGCTCGCTACTCGCCGTTTTCAGTCGGAATCTAGTTTACGCTGTAATGCCCAGATGCAAAGCAGCCACATTAACACATGGTGTCAGTTGGATGATGCTTCTCGGAATTTATTGGAGATGGCAATTCGGAAATTGGGGCTTTCTGCAAGGGGGAGCGATCGAATTTTGAAAGTTGCTAGAACTATTGCTGATTTGTCGGGGGATGAAAGCTTGAAAACTCATCATGTGGGGGAGGCGGTGCAGTATCGGACGATCGATCGGATGCAGTAAACAGCGGCTCAAAAGACACAATCCCCGATCCCCGACTTTTTAAAGAAGTTGGGGATCTAACAGTTGATTCGGCGATTTGCATCGCTTCTAAACATACGAAGTCCCAGCAGAGGGGAAATAAGGGATTAAGGGGGTATTTAAGCTCGGTTAATGGTGTCCAATTATTTAATTGAGCCACTGAAACGCCCCGATGTTCCCATGTTTGTTGTCTGATTTTGTGCTGCATGGTGCCAGGATCGCTGGTGAGAGTTGCGTAAGTTCTGTTAGTGTTATATTGGGAGAGGCGACAGGAAACCAAGGCAGCAGTTAAAGTGGCGATCGAGGAAGCTTTAGATCGATTTACCCAAAGCTACTCAACTGAAGTGTATTAGCGCAAATATTAAGATGTTTATCAGCACGTCTACGGATCTTATGGTGAGGCCACACGCAGTATTTATACCACCGCAGCTTGAAGCTGGTGTCAATGCCACACACCCACAGCTTTTGTCAAAAATTCCTCATAATTTCATCAGAAATTCATCAAGTTTTTACCCACTTTTTGGCATTTTTACTGTAATTTATGATACCGATCACCAAAGTTGCACCAATCTTCCCAACGGCTGAATTTTTAATATTTAATTTCTCGCTCTCGCTCTCCCTCACTCTTCCTCACTCTTCCTCACTCTTCCTCTTTCCCTGGCCCCCTCTCGCTGTTTCACCTTAAAATTTTAAATTTTTGAGTGACAAATCATGGCACGATCGCAGCGCGTTTTGATACCATGCAATCAAGCGCAAGACAATCAGGGAATGCACTGGAGGTGTGTAAATGGAGCTTTTCGCAGAACAAAAACGGTGCTTGGATTGCTTGGTAAGCTCGATCGAGCAATTGGGAGGTCGAGTAGACATTCCAAAGCTAGAGCAGATAGCTGAGCTAATCATTCAAACAATGAGAGGGCCTTGGCGGTACTTTCACACGTCGGAACACATTTTTGAGGTCGGGGGGTCAGTCGATCCGATCGAGGTTCTGGCTGCGCTGTTTCACGACCTCGTGTACGTGCAAGTCGATCAGGGCGTTAGTTTCAATATTAGCAGCGCCCTTTGTCCTTTTGTCAAAGAGGTGCGATCGCAGTTAGTTATTAGAGATGAAACCGAACTGCCCGACGATGCCATGTATCAGCTAGTGGCCTCAGTATTTGGGTTTATTCCCGGCAAGACTCTCTCTCCGTTTGCCGGCCAAAACGAATTCTTGAGTGCTGTTATTGCTGCCAAATCTTTGGAGCCTTTTTTGCCAGCTAGTACGATCGCTGAGATAACAGCTTGCATCGAAGCTACTATCCCTTTTCGTCCCCTTTCGCCCAGCGGTTTGAGCGCGATCGAACTTTTGCACCAGCGTTTGGTAAGTATAAATCGCGATTTTAACTTGGGATGGAGCGATACCCAAACCGTAGAAATTGTCAAGCGAGCGGTCAGGTTAGCCAATCGGGATGTGGAGAATTTTGCCTCTCCAAATTCCTCTAATTTCTTAGACAATACCTGGAATTTGATGCCAGAAACCAACCACGAATTATTGACCAATGTTAATTCCTATACTGTTGCCGGATATCGCAGGTCTCTGCAAAAAATGGAAGGATTTTTGAACTTCCTCAAACCCGAACTGGTTTTCCAGCAGTTTATGCAAGAGCCGGACGATGAAACCTACGCTAACCTGATTGCCAGAACTCGCAAAAATATCGAAGTTGCTAAACTTTATTTTGGGGTCAAGCTAATTACCATCGCCATTTTAGAAGCTCTTTCTCACCGTTTGGGTAGCGATATTCCGCTTTCAACTATGATGGGAGAATTGCGCGCCCCAGGAGGATTTAAGACCTCTGTTTTGGAGGATTACTTGCCCAACAAACAGATAGCCTACCCATTAGAAACTGAGTTGGAAAAAGAGGTTTTAAATTTGTTAGCAATAGGACGAAATCAAGAATCGCGCTATGATATTAAAAACTCTCCCGTAGCTACGTTTATTATCAAATCTATCGGCTTTGCTGAAACAGAAAACCTTTTGAAGAAAGCTCAAGAGTTTTTTGCCGGTCATATTACCTCGGAAGAGTTTCTCTCTTACTGCGCTCCTGATGTCATCGAAACCATCTCCTCCGGCGTGATGAAACTCTTTGACAGCAGGAAAACAGCTTTAGGGAAAGTTAAATTAGTTCACCAAACAGTTTCTTAGGATAGGTTGGCACAATCTTAAAACGTTTTCCATCGCAGAAACTTGGTGTCTTGAGTTCAGCCACAATGTCCGGTTAGTCTGAGATGTTGCACTATTGTCAATAACGGGCTCTGGGGCCCGTTCCACAAAGAATGAGTTTTTTTGTGGGGAGTAGGTGTTTGGGAAGAGATCCCGCCCATAGCAGGCTTATTGACAATGGTGCAAGCTCTCAGTTTAAACCATAAAAAAAGTCCTCTTTAAAGGACTTTAGCTATGAGTCTAGGGTTTTAGCCCCTGGCGGACTAATTCGACATCCAACTTCTATTGCGGTGAACCAGCCGCACCCTCTGCACCGGAGTTGCTATCAGGTACAGCCGTACCTGTAGGATTAGAATTGCTCTGGCTTTCCGTATTAGTTTCGCCGCTCGTACCTGCTCCAGAAGCACCATCATCTTGAGTTGGAGATGGAGTAGCTGAACTCTCCGGTGCTGGAGTTGGCGGAGTGGAAGCTGGGTCCCTCTGCGAATTCGGAACCGTAGTATCGGTATTATTTGACGGCGAAGATGGAGACGGCGCTGCTTCCTTAGCGGGTGCATCTTGCTGCTGTGAATTTGGAATTGTAATATTGATATTGGGAGCCGGACTTGTTTGAGGAGCCGGAGTCGCCTGTTGAGCTGGACTTGGTTGAGGAGCAGGCGTAGCTTTTTGAACAGGAGAGGGTTGAACCGGAACCGGAACAATCTTTTGAATGATCGTTTTTTCTCTCTCTATAGTCCGAGTCGGAGCTGGTGTTGCTGAAGGCTGATTTGCTTTCGGTACAACAATCACAGGAGCAGCAGTAGGATTAGGAGCCTCCTCGCCCCGATTGAAGTAATATACACTGCCCAGAACTAAGCCTACCAAAGAAGCAAGAAGAATCCCTAATAATAACCCGCGACCTGCATTCTCATTATCGCGGACTTCTTGGACTCCAAGTTGGCGGTGGTTTTCCGCCATTTGACCCTGTACATAACCTTGGTGATGAGCTGCTTCTTTAGAAGCCTTCGCCGCTGTACTCGGAACACTTGTAGTAGTTCGTGTTGTACTGACGTGACCGTTAGTTGCATCTGTGTGAACTTCTTGATGAATTTCACGGCTAGAGCTATTTTCTTCGTTAGGTTTCATAATTATCTTACCCACAATTATTCAAAAATATTTGTCTCTAGGAGATTCTCTGGTTTGAAAACTTGAGCTAAGCTGTTGAGCAGTTAAATCACTTATTTTGATTTACTGTCAAGATTCAGGTGTAAGCGTTGGGTGTTTGGCTCATACCATACCAGTTTAAATGCTTAACAGCTTTCTGCTTAGGGAGTTTAGAGAACTGTTGGTTTCTCCTTCATCTGTATTAAATATAACTCGCCAAGGTATTAAGCAGGCTCTACCCTCAGAGTGATTGCCAGAGTCCCCAAAGGAATAGAATTAGCCGGACTTCAACAAAGAAGACCGGCTAAATGAGTTATTTATAATGCTTGCAGAGCAAGCATCTAGCAATCGCAGGAGTCGTAAATTTTTGATCCTACCCCAATCCTCCCCGAAGTTGCGGAGAGGAAGTAATAAATTCGCTGCTGCGAGGATTGTTATTGATGATTTATGACACCCTTAAAAGTGGCAACTTTACGGTCGGAGTGGGAAGACAATTCATCAGAGAAATCTGGAAACAAGAGAAGGGAGTAGTAAGAGTTACTAGCTTTCTATTTATCAAGCCACTTTATGCTTGAAATTTGTTTAAATCCGGTTAAATAGCCACAATTAAGTTTTTAGTAATCAAGGCAAGTTTTTTCTTCTCCATCAAGAGAGGATAGTCGTACTCACGACCAACAAGCTTTATTACGAGAAATTAACCGGACAGAAGCCTTACTAACAACTAATTTTTTTTTACTCGGTTCTTTCAATGATGATAGTCATGTGAGCAACTAATGCACCTATCGCTCCTACTGCTGCAATTACTGGAAACAAGGCCGCACCAATCACTCCACCGACTACTCCGACTGTCAGAGGAACTTCTACCAAGATCCGCCCCTCTTCATTTTTGATAATGATGCGTCGGATATTTCCTTCGTGAATCAGTTCTTTAACTTTAGCTACCAAATCGTCGCCGTTAATCTTCAATTCCTCGACGCTAACTTTTTGCTGAGTATAAGCTGGGGTTTCTAAAGGAGTTGTTTCAAAATTAACCTCACTAACTTTTTGGGAAGAAACTTTTTCAGATACAGGTATTGATTCGAGTTCTCTTGTCCCGACCGGTTCTTGTAGGCGATCTGTAGGGGTGTCCATTTTTTGTTCTCCTTTTAGGTAAAAGTATTTTTGTATAGAATTATTTAGAAATATAACACGCAGCTTTTTGTCGATAAATCCTTCTTTTGGGTGATATTGCTGCTGGTGCTATCGTGCCTTGGTCTCTCGATCTTTAATCGCGATCGCCTAAAATCCTTCCTCGGTAGACCCTAGCTGGCGACTTCTCTAGTGCCGCTTGGTTAACAGTCTGCTTCTGGGCCTCGCACCGCCCCACTCTTCAAAAACCTCCAATCGAGACAGCCCAAGGATTAAAGGGACTTTCACACTCTCAGAGACTCAGACTCAACAGGTGTACAGGTTGAAATACTGACATTGTACTGAAAGTACGATCGTCGCGCCGTGTATACAGTTACCACCTCTAGTTCGGGAAACCGCACATGGAAACCGTCGCTTACTTTCCTCAAATGTCATTTGAATTTAACTCAGTGCGATCGCCCAAGCAAACCCGCCCCCCCGAGGTTCCTCAAATCAACATCTTAGAGTTTCTAATGAGAATTGCCTAAAATCAAGGGGGAGGAGAAGTAATCGCAATCAAAATACTATCGCAACCAAACCAACTTCCTCAAATTGAAGTGGAGGTTGGGGAAAGGCGGGTAAAATACTATTATTTCCTTCTGCTTCCTCTTGATTCTCCGTATCCGATTTGCCAGTGACAGAATCTGAATATCAAGTTGGCTGCCCGACGGTACTTTTCTGTAAACTTTTAAGGCACATCAAGCGGATGTGTGGAATGTGAGGTTTAGTTGCGATCGCACAACTTTAGCATCGGCTGGGAAAAATTCGTCGGTGAAGCTTTGGAGGATCGATGCGAGTAAAGTATAAGCTGCCGAACTTGACAAATTGCTCGCCATCGGCTGTCCCTGGCTGGAAGACTACCTACAATTCCAGGGTTGAGTGCGATCGGCATTTGTACGAAAAAACTGACAATTGACATTTCTTGGCAATTGCCCGAAACCGATTTGGCCTGAATAGTCAAATAGGTTATCGGCTGCCCATTTGTCGCTATTCTTGTCTTATTGTAATATAATTTTACGCAAGGGGTAATACCAAATGTACTACCAGAGGTCGCAGATGTCTATCAATCTGAACCAAATTAATGTTGTCAAACATAAAAAATAGTTATGACTGTTATATTCGGATTAGTAGAATCTTGGATCTGTCAAATTTACTACATAATTAGGTTTCAAAGGAGTGCCGGCTGTTAAATTAATCTAACCTGCAATATCGTTTCGGGTGACACCCGCACGATTTAACACCCAAAAATTTCTGCTGAAGTAACTCAATTTGAGCGAACAGAGTAGAGTTAATTTCATAGCTATAAAAAAAATAGAAAAAGCCGTCTAAATAGTAAGCAATACTCCAGCACCCAACCGCTACTGCCAATTACCAAAGGAGGGAGCAGTGTATGAAAATGACGGGTTGAGTCCCCTGAAATCACCGCTTGGTTTGCGATCGACTCTACAGGAATTAACCCTGTACGACTTTCTCCTCGAGTCTGAGTGTCCGGGAAACGAAGTTGCTAAAATTTTTCAAGCAAACCCTTTAGTTCCCGGCATCATCATCACTCAGCAAGGAAAGTTTATAGGGATGATTTCGCGGCGGCGTTATTTTGAACACATGAGCCGCCCCTACAGTTTGGAGTTATTTTCTCAACAACCTTTGTTTATACTCTACCGCTTTACTAAAACGGATATGTTGGTTCTCGATCGCGAAACCTCAATTATGACTGCAGTGCGGCAGTCTTTGGAGCGATCGCCCGAATTAATCCACGAACCCATTGTAGTACAAGTCGAACCGGAAACTTACAAACTTTTAGACGTACACCAACTGCTGCTTTCTCAGTTGCAAATTCACGAGTTGTCAACAGTGGCGATGCGCGAGTCGCAAGCGCAATTAAGACATCAAGCCCAACAGCTCGAACTTGCCCTGCTGGAACTTCAGCGCACTCAAACTCAACTAATTCAAACAGAGAAAATGTCTTCTTTGGGGCAGTTAGTAGCAGGAGTAGCTCACGAAATTAACAATCCGATCGGCTTTATATCTAGCAATTTATACCACGCTCAAGAGTACACGCAAGCTTTAATGCGGATGCTCGACATCTACAGGCAGCACTGTCCCGAATTCATACCGGAAATTGCAGCAGAAGCCGAAAAAATCGAACTCGATTATTTAGTTGAAGACTTGCCGAAAGTGTTAAATTCCATGCAGCAAGGTGCAAAAAGAGTCCGCGACATCGTTTTGTCGCTGCGGAATTTTTGCAGGTTGGACGAAGCTCAAATGAAGCAGGTCAACATTCACGACGGTATCAACAACACGATTATGCTTTTGCAAAGCCAGCTTAAAGGGAAACCGGGGCAGGAGGCGATCGAAATTCACAAAGAATACAGCGACTTGCCACTGGTGCAGTGCTATCCCGGACAGCTCAATCAGGTATTTATGAATATTTTACTTAATGCAATTTACGCTCTGGTTGAGTCTAATAAACACGAAAAGGTTGATAAAAAAAGCACGAAAAAGTCGCAATCAGCGGAAGAAAAGCAGTCTTGTACAAAGACTCAATCATCAGTTTCTAAGTCTACCCGCCTAAGTCCTATGATTCGGATTCGCACCGAGTTAAGTGATAAAAAAAAGGTAATAATTAAAATTTCTGACAATGGCCCGGGCATGACTGAAGATGTTCGGAAGCGGTTGTTTGATCCTTTCTTTACTACTAAGCCGGTCGGCCAAGGAACGGGTTTGGGACTGTCGATTAGCTATGAAATTGTTGTCAACCAACACGGCGGCGAATTGAAGTGCTTTTCGGACCCGGGAAAAGGAGCAGAATTTGCGATCGAGATTCCGCTTCAACAGTCTTCCGTAGCACAGATTTTGCCTCGCTTTGCGTGATACAACAGAAGGAAGAAGGAAGAAGCAATAAAAGTTAGGGACTCGGCAGTTGAAACCGCTTAAGAGTCAAACTTTCGTTTTTGTGGCTTGAGACTAAAGAATAAAACCCGCCGGCTAGCGCGAACCTTTGCAAACCCATTTCCACAAAGGATGACTGGGCCCTCGCTGGCGAATGCGGCGCACTTGTTGTTCCAAACCCTGTTTTTCCCGATGGGGCAATCCTCGCACCATATTGCGGCTTTGCCAAGTTAGCACTCCTAAAGTCATTCCCAAGCACAAACCCAAACCGAGAGTTGGCCAGCGATTAAAAGATAAACCGTAGCGCACGGCCGCCCAAGTGAAGTGTTCAAACCACAAAGCGATTTCGCGGCGCAAACCCCAAATGCTCAAAGAACCGACGCTAATCCACAGTAATATCACAGTTAACCAGCGGCCGTAAACTGTTAGTTTGTGAAGCCTTTGGACTTCAATTTGAAAATTTGCGTCGCTTTGATTAGTCATCAGTCATTAGTTATTAGTCATTAGTATTTAGGGTACCCAGCGCGCAGCTTACCACTATCAGTGGCGCGTCAAACCATTTTTTTGCCTTAGTCCTGAGTCAACCGTTAACAGCAATCAGCAGCTTAATAACTAATGACTGATCGGCCAGGACAATTAAACTTCCTCTGACTGGTTGATTCCTTCTGCAGGGACAGGGATAGAGTGGGCCGTGCGAGTGCGCCACCAAGCTAGCAGCGTACTGGCAATGAAAATACTCGAATACGCACCCGCAATAAAGCCGACAATCAATGCTAAAGCAAAGTATTTGAGGGTTTCGCCGCCAAACAAAAAGATTGAAAACAAAGTGAGCAGCGTTGTCATAGTCGTGTTAATTGACCTTCCCAGCGTCTGCATGACCGCATCATCGACAATTTGATTTATCGACTGTCCCGGATTTAGCTTGATTACTTCGCGAACGCGATCGTAAATTACCACTGTATCGTTAACCGAAAAACCGATAATTGTCAAGATTGCCACTACAAACAAACTGTCAACTTCCACACCTTGAACTAAACCTAAAATTGAGAAGATACCAACAGTAATGAACACGTCGTGAAACAGAGCTACAAAAGCAAAAAAGGCATAATCTAACTGAAATCGGAATGTCAGATAAATAGTAATGCCAGCAAAGGAAAGAAATACAGCCAACAATCCCGAAGTAAATAATTGTTTACCGAGGGTAGGCCCAACCGTATCAATTTGAGTTGAGTTCGGGGCAAAAGCGCCTATTTTATCGCTCAAAGCTGTTTGCAACTTAGTACGTTGTTCGACATCCAAACTTTTCGTGCGTAGCGACAAACCGCGCTGTTCTTTGCCGATAACTTGAATGCTGCTGCCACCTAAACCTTGGGCGTCCAGCACTTCGCGGACAGCAGCAAGATCGATGGGTTTACAATTTTCCGGTTTCGTGCAGTCGAGTTCAAATTGCAGGCGAGTGCCGCCGATAAAATCTAAACTGGGGCGCAGCGGTGCGCGAATGTCGGGACGAGTCCAAGAAATCGCCATCGACACTATACCTGCGAGGATAATAGCGGCGGACATACTCCACCAGATCGATCGCTGTTTGATTACACTAAATTTCATAATTTGAAGGAAGAGGGAAGTTCGGCAACGGATTGTGTAAGCTGTTACGCATCTAAATTGTATTTTTGGGCGGGCGGGACGCCCACCCCACACGAATTTGCTCGAATTTGATTGTCAAATTTAGATGCGCCTCAGCTTAACGGATGTAAGAAGGAAGGAAGAAGTTAACAGTCAACAGTCAACAGTTAACAGTCAACAGTCAACAGTTAAGTATTAGCAGTTTTCGACAAACCGGGACAGAACCACTGAGGTTTCCGCAATGCTGGAAAGCTCAATACTACGAACAGCAGAGTGCGGCTGCAAGTGAGCGCAGTAAACATACTCACTCCCACCCCCAATGCCAGAGTTACAGCAAACCCTTTAACTAAACCAGCACCCAACCAGAACAAAGCAGCACAAGCAATAACTGTTGTGACGTTTCCGTCTAAAATGCTGGAAAAAGCGCGATAAAAACCAGATTCGACCGATCGATAAAGCGATTTCCCCGCCCGCAACTCTTCCCGCGTGCGCTCAAAAATCAGCACGTTAGCATCCACGGCCATCCCGATGCTGAGCACAAAACCAGCAATTCCTGGCAGCGTTAATGTCACTCCCAAAAGCACGAAAGCTGCCCAAGTTAACAGAGCATAAATTAACAGCGCAATATTGGCAATTACGCCGGGGAGTCGATAGTAGGCAACCATGAAAATCAAGACTAAAACTAAGCCGCCGATACCTGCGTTTATACTGCTTTGAATGCTGTCTCTACCCAAACTAGCACCGATCGTGCGGTTTTCTACAATTTCGACCGGCACCGGCAAAGCGCCGCCCCGCAATTGCACTGCTAAATCGTTGGCTTCTTGCGTTGTAAAGTTGCCTTGAATTACGGCACTTCCCCCAGTAATTCCTGCTTGGGCAAATTCTACGCCGACGACTGGAGAACTGATCATTCTTTCGTCTAGGAAAATACCGATACTGCGTCCGGTGCCTGCTAAATTTTTAGTGAGTTGGGCAAATAGTTCGCCTCCTTTGGTATCGAAAACAAGAGCAACGTTCCAGTTGTTCCCAGCCGCCAAGGGTTGAGGTTGAGCGTCTTTGAGGTTTTCGCCACCGAGGCCGGTGCTTTTGAAGAGTTTGGCGATCGCCTCATTGCTTCTTTTCAAAGCAGCCTGATTTTCTTTAATAGCCGCCTCATTGTTGCTAGTTTTCAATTCTGCTTGTTTTGCGAGTAATTCCTGCTGCAACTGCCTTTCAATCGCTAATTGTGCTTCTGTTCCGGGCAGTTGTTCCAGAAATTCTAGCTTGGCGGTACCACCCAAGACTCGTTCTGCTTGTTGTGGGTCATTTACTCCGGGCAACTGCACCAGAATTTGGTCTTCTCCTACTGTTTGGACTAATGCTTCGGAAACACCCAAACCGTTGACGCGGTTTTCGACAATCCGCCGCACTGCTTCTAACATTCCCTGATCAATTTTGGGAATTGTGGGGGTAGTTTTTACTTGAATTGTGAGTTGCGACCCTCCTTGCAAGTCTAATCCCAGCCGCGTCGGAATTGTTACTATTACAGTAATGGCGGCGATGATTAAAACAAAAATTAGGGCTAATATTGAACGTTGTTTTTGCATATTTAATTATTAGTCATTGGTCAGTTGGCAGTTGTCAGTTGGCAGTTGGCGGTTGGCAGATTTTAGTCATCAGTCATCAGTCATCAGTCAACAGTCAACAGTCAACAGTCAACCAATGACTATTGACTAATCACTATTTATACTCGCAAAGCTACCATTTTTTGGACTGCCTCGAGAATTTGCGTGGGCTGGACAATGGTCAGTCTTTCCAAATTCCCATTGTAAGGTGTGGGAATATCTTGTGAAGACAGGCGCAAAACTGGTGCGTCGAGTTCGTCAAAAAATCGATCGCTAATCGAAGCAATTAGTTCGGCACCGATGCCTCCTGTTTTCATACACTCCTCTACAATAATTACTTTGTGAGTTTTGCGAATGGATGCGCCGATCGTCTCCATGTCCAGGGGTTTGAGAGAAATCAGGTCGATTACTTCTGGATCGTAACCTTCTTTTAGCAGGGCGGGCACGGCTTGCAAGACGTGGTGCCGCATCCTGGAATAAGTCAGGATTGTGACATCTTTGCCCGATCGCACGATTTCTGCTTTGTCCAGCGGCACTAAATATTCTGTTTCTGGCAAATTTTCTTTGAGGTTGTAAAGAAGGACGTGCTCGAAAAACAGAACGGGGTTATCGTCGCGGATTGCTGATTTTAAAAGTCCTTTGGCGTTGTAGGGAGTCGAACAAGCGACTATTTTCAAACCGGGTACTGCTTGGAAATATGCTTCTAACCGCTGGGAGTGTTCCGCGCCGAGTTGCCGGCCCACGCCGCCGGGGCCGCGAATTACCATCGGCATTTTGAAGTTGCCGCCGGATGTGTAGCGCAGCATTCCGGCGTTGTTGGAAATTTGGTTGAAGGCCAGCAGCAAAAAGCCCATGTTCATGCCTTCGATGACCGGCCGGAGTCCCGTCATTGCTGCGCCTACTGCTAGGCCTGTAAAGCTATTTTCGGCGATCGGGGTGTCGAGCACTCTAAGTTCGCCGTATTTGTTGTAGAGGTCTTTGGTGACTTTATAGGAACCGCCATATTGACCTACGTCTTCGCCGAGTACGAATACGGCGGAGTCGCGGGCCATTTCTTCGTCTAACGCCTCGCGGAGGGCGTTGAACAATAAGGTTTCTGCCATAGGAGGTGAAGCAATGATTGCAGGAGGGTCAGATTAGAATCTTAACCTTTCGGGGGTGTCGATCTAGGAGTCGATCGCAAATTTGACAGTTAAAACCTGAGATTTGGGCAATCTTTATCATAACATTTGTATTATGTCAATGAATATTGCAGTTAAAATAATACTAACTTGCCTGCCCACAGCAGAGGAATATTATGCTCCAGACAAAAACTCAACTAACTCTGGAAGAGTTTCTCGCTCTTCCCGAAGGAGAAGGCGATATTACCTACGAACTTATTGACGAGCAAGCAGTACCGAAAATGTCACCTAAAAAATTTCATTCTCGCCTCACCCGAAGCCTAATAAAACTCCTCGAGCAGTGGGGGGACGAACGGGGAGAAATTGGTGTAGAATGGGCGGTGAAATTAACCCGCCACGGGCGAGACTGGGTGCCAGTACCAAACCTTTTATATGTTTCTTACCAACGCTTATCTCCTGACTGGAATCAAGATGAAGCCTGTCCTGTAGTCCCGGAATTAGTCATAGAAATTATTTCACCCGAACAAACTTTCGGTCAGTTAGCTGCTAAAGCGAGAGATTATTTAGATGCTCAGGTATTGCGGGTTTGGGTAGTAGATAGCAAGGCGAGAAGCATTACAGTTTTTTACCCCGATGCAGCACCGCAGACTTATATGGGAGATACCCTATTAAAAGATCCACTTTTTGATGGATTAGAATTTACTGCGACCCAGCTATTTCAAATGGCAAAAATACCGCTAACTTTCTCTTAGATTCCGGACTTCCTCTAGAAGTAGGGGCTCTGGATCTTCGGTTTTTTTGAGCGAGGCTTACTTAATTGCTCATTAATTGGCCAACTCCACATAACAACTAACAACTAACGAATAACTAATGACTAATTTCCGAAAAATGTTTTTGCAATAAATCGTGAATAAATCGATAACGCCGATCGCCCGTTTTTTGCAGCAGCAGGCGATCGGTCGCAGCATCGAGAAAACGCCTGTAATCCCAAGGAATGTAGCCGTTCGACCACAGCACCACGCGCAATATAAAACTTTCAATTCCCGGAATTCCCGGCAAAAAAGCACTAATTACCGCAGCAACAGCACCGGCAATTAATCCCCAAATCGACCCGGAGACTAGGCTGGCAATTAATCCCAAAATCACCCAAATCAGCCCGCCAACCAGCTTAACTCCCAACTGATACTTGCGCCGTTCCTCCTCTGTTTGCAGCCAGCTAGACGGTATGCGATCGAGGTAAAATTCTTGAATTCCTTCCTGTTCCATCCTTCTGGCCAACCATCCCAGCCAGTGGCGAATTTGTTCGGGCCGCAGTTCCTTACCTCTGGGATACTGCTTGACTTGCCCGGCCATTTGGTGGCGAATATAGGCAGTTAACAGATATTTGCGCTGTTCTTCTGCGGAAGTTATGCGCTTCCAAGCTTCGATTAAAATATCGTCGTAAGCCAAAGCCATCATGCTCAAAAGCAAGGGAACTTTTGCCAATTTTAACAACTCCGGCTCCCGCTCTATGCTGTACCAAAGTTCGCGGCTTCTGGCTTCTAGCAGATAATTTTGAATTTGATTTTCTCTTAAAGATTTCAATAAAACCGCTGCTTGCAGGCGAAATCTAGTATCGCAGTTTTTGTAAGCTTCAAAACTGCTGCAAGCTACTAAATGTTTGGGTTGAAATTCGCTTTCCACAAATTGATTGATTGCTTGAATGCAGCTATTTTGGCGGTGAGTTTCTACTTCGTCCAAGCCGTCGAGGAGAGGCAGCAATTTTTGTTCGGCAAGCCATTTTTTGCCGACAGCAGGAGAGATGCCGTATTTGAACTGAAGTTGAGCAATTAACCAATCGGCGATCGCCCCGGATTCTGCTTTCCACGATCCGAGTTCAAACAGCACTGGTACTGGCAAACTAGCATCTTTTTGGGCGCGGGAAATTAATACGCGAGCTAATTCTAGCAGCGTCGTAGTTTTGCCTGCACCCGTGGCTCCCAAAATTACCAATTTGCCGCCGGCGCGATCGAACACTTTAGCAATGCTGGCTTTGGGTGAAAGCCGAAAACTCGGACGGTTGCCGGCTTTCACTTCCACATCCCAACAGCGGTTAACACCAACAGGAGGCGATTCTTGGCTGAGGTTAGCCAGCACAGCAGCGTGCAAAGACTGCGATCGTCCTGCTTGGACTTCCTGCTTCACCTCCTCCAACAATCGATCGCGGGGCGCTTGTAATCTCAGAGGAATCAATTTTGACATTTTATGTACCTCGCGCTGAACGCTTACCTTCGCAAATTTGCGCGCAAATAACCCAGAGCAAGATTACCATCAGTATAGGCGTCCAGTATATATTGACTCAAATTATTGCGACAATTATGGATCTGAAATTTTATCTAAAAATCCTGACCCTGTGGGCCGCACTAGGTATTTCCACTGTAAATTAACTGGCGATCGCCCCAACTCTCAAACAAAAATTATTAGTATAGATACAGAGAGGGTTTTTTATGTCATTTACTAAGGGTCAAATCATCACAGTAAGCTTAGCAGGACTGGCAACAGCGGTGGGAGTGGCTGTTGCAACTATACAGTCGGGTGCGATGAAACAATCCGATCTTCCCCTTGCAGAATCCCCGGCATCCACCAGAAACCAGATTGCAGGGCCCACGAACAACCCTGAATCTCGGCAACCAAAATCTCTGCAAGCACAAACCCAGGCTGCAGAATCTCCGAAATCCAAACCCCAACCTGCAAAAACCCCGGCTGTTCAATCCTCGCTAGTTGCAGGAGTCTCTCCGCGAAAAGTTGAGCCAGTAGTTGTCACACCGCCCAATTCGGGTTGCAAAATCACCCAGGCTGTAGTCAGCGATCCGAATCCACCGCTAAATGTGCGATCGAGCCCCCAAGTAAGGGGCAGCCAAATTGTAGGAAAACTCAAAAATAATACCTTTGTTTCAGTCGCCGAAGAACAAAACGGTTGGCTGCGAATTACCGATCCAGTTCCCGGTTGGGTTGCGAAAAGACGCACCGAAAGCAGTTGTTCTAACCTCAACCAGCAGATTAATTTTCTGCCGGGAGGAGATGAAGCAATTGTTAAAGGTCGAATTATCGGCGGCGGCAGCCACTCTTACCGGATTCGAGCCCGAAAAGGTCAAACAATGACTGTTAAGAATCGGAAAGATGTTTTTCCCCAAATTATAACTCCTCGTGGCAAACTTTTAGCCGGAGATCCTTATCAAGGCAATGAAACAGAGTGGAGTGGAAAAGTGCCCGTAACAGGCAATTACACATTACAATTAGACTCTAATTTCCGGGGATACGAATACGAATTTTCGGTTAAATTGCGCTAATTTGCCTGACATCTGTGGGAACAGGCACTGCCCTGCCCCTACCCGGATATGGGACTTTTAATCAATAGTATAATTAAGGAATCGTTCCCAGCGAGATATCAAGAATCGCAAATTTCTGCCAATCTTCAGAATCAAAGTGCCACCATTCGGTTGTGATACCGATAAATCCGTGTTTTTTCATCGCATCCTTAAGCACTTGACGATTTTTCCGAGATTCCGCGCTGCCGCCTTGATAATCTCCGTGAGCTTTTTCGGTAAAATCATCGTAGGGTGTGGGCATTTCTAATTCTTTGCCAGTGCGATCGACTAAAGTCAAATCTATAGCAGCACCGCGATTGTGCCGCGAACCCCTAGCAGGATTAGCAACATAGCGCGGATCTGGCCAAGCTTGCCACATTTGCTTAGTCACAGAGAAAGGCCTGTAGCAATCGTAAACTTTCAAACCCAATCCGATTTTTTCCAAATCTGTTTGAACTAGCCCTAACTTTTGAGCAACAGAACTTCTCAAAGCGCATTTCGATATAGGATAAAGTTTTCGTTTCAAGAAATTGTTAGTAGTGGCGTATCGAATATCGAGGCGAATGTTGGGATTTACGGTGCGGATGTCAACCAGTCGCGCCGAACGAGGAAGTTGACTCATGAAAATACTTTCAGGTACTACTGGGTTTAGTTCTGGTTGGGTAATTTGCACTTGTGGCGGCTCCTGGGCGCGAATCGACATTGTATAATTCAGTGTGGTTGTAGATAGTAATATTAGAGCGAATACAATTAAATATTTTGTAAATCGGTTGAATTTCATAGCTCTGTTAAGTAAATATTTAATAGAGTTTTTACATTTCATATTGTGGGGAATTTTCGCGCTTTTCGTGTTGTCTGTCAGCCCGCCAGACCGACAGGGGTTGAAACCCCTGTCTCATAGCTAAAGTCCTCGCTATGAGGACTGAAATATTTCTCTAAAACTTTTATTTTATGAGTCTTTCAGTCGGTTTTAACCGACTTTAGTTATGAGACGGGGGTTTTAACCCCCGGCAAACTGTGGGACAAGCGCGAGAACGCTCGCTCTCTTTTCTCTCTGAGTCATTTTTAATTGTTAATTGTCCTCAAATTCCCAAGCGCTGATACACTAAATCTAAGTGCCTCAATTGATACTGCGGATCGAAACAATCATCAATTTCTTTGGTCGTCATCTTAGCTGTTACGCGCTCGTCCTTAGCAATTAAATTGTAGAAATTGCCACCCGGTTTGTTCCAAGCTTCGTGAGCACAAGATTGCACAATTTTGTAGGCTTCTTCGCGACTCGTGCCTTTTTCTACTAAGGCTAACATCACGCGCTGGCTGAAGATGACTCCCCCGTAAAGGTTCATGTTTTGCTTCATATTTTCGGGATAGACTAGCAGGTGTTTTACTAAGTCTGTGGTTTCTACTAACATGAAGTGAGTTACTGTAGAACTGTCGGGCAAAATCATCCGTTCTACGGAACTGTGAGAGATGTCTCTTTCGTGCCAAAGTGCAACGTTTTCTAAGGCTGCGACGGCGTTGGCGCGGACTATTCTCGCCATCCCTGTGAGTCTTTCCGATCGAATCGGGTTGCGTTTGTGGGGCATGGCGGATGAGCCTTTTTGCCCTTTGGAAAAGAATTCTTCGACTTCGAGAACGTCGGTGCGTTGCAGGTTGCGGATTTCTACTGCAAAACGCTCGATCGATGCTGCTAAGAGTGCTAAGGTTTGGACGTATTCGGCGTGTCGATCGCGCGAAATGACTTGAGTGGATGCGGTATCCGGTTCGAGTCCGAGGTTTTGACAGGCGATCGCTTCAATTCGCGGGTCAATATTAGCATAGGTTCCGACTGCGCCGGAGATTTTGCCGACTGCAATGGACGATCGCAAATTCACTAATCGGGCGCGGTTGCGAAAGACTTCTGCCAGCCATCCTGCTAGTTTAAAGCCAAAGGTAATGGGTTCGGCGTGAATTCCGTGCGATCGGCCAACCATCACGGTATTGCGATGCTGTTGAGCCTGATAGCGAATAGCTTGACTCAATTCTTCCACACGTTCTAACAAGATATTGACGCTAGCGACTAATTGCAGCGCCAAAGCAGTATCGAGCACATCGGAACTGGTTAAGCCGAGGTGAATGTAGCGGCCGGCATCGCCTACATATTCGTTGACATTTGTCAAGAAGGCGATCATGTCGTGGCGGACTTCGGCTTCTATTTCGAGGACTCGTTTGGGGTCAAAATTAGCCTTAGCTTTGATTTCTTCGACTGCGGCGGCGGGGATGTAGCCGAGTTCGGCTTGAGCTTCGCAGACAGCGATTTCTACTTGCAGCCAGGTTTTCAGTTTGGCGGTTTCAGTCCAGATGTTGCCCATTTCGGGCAAAGTGTAGCGCTCTATCACGGTGGGAGTTGGGGAATGCGATCGTCCTATTGTACCTCTGCGAGGCCTCGGTCTTCAGTCGGAAGGGGGAATTTCGGGCGATCGAAGCGGAGGCGATCGAACTGTCACACTAGGGGCTTTGAATATTTCGCGTGTTGCGGATATTGCGTTTATGTGTGGCAAGTGTTACCGTGAAGAAAACGATCGAGTATGTACCGGACGAATGCTGACAAACCCTTTCTGGAGCTGTAAGGGTTTTGCACGATCGTACTTTTAGCCTGCTAAGCATTACACCAACTCACCGTAACTCAGAGAAAAACACATCAAAAAATAAACTTGCTATGTTGAAGCAAAAAGCGTCCCCTGAGTCAGTTTTAATTCCCGAACAAGAACAAGAAGCAATAGCAAAATTAGACCAGATTCTCAGTCTCGAATCTGCACAGCCAAAATTAGTCGGAAGTAACGGAGAAGAAATTATAATACCGCGTTCGGTTTACAATTTACTCGGTCAAGTTGTGCGTGCAATGGCATCCGGTCAAGCTATTTCCCTAGTGCCTCACAATCGTGAAATCACCACGCAAGAAGCTGCGGATATCCTGAATGTATCGCGACCCTTTATCGTCAAGTTACTGGAAAAAGGCGAAATACCCTACATCAAAGTTGGTTCGCACCGACGCATACTTTTCCAAGATTTAATGACCTACAAGGAACAGCGGAAAATTCAGCGTCGCCAAGGACTTAAGGAACTAACTCAATTTCTTCAAGATGAAGGTTTTTACGAAGAATCTGTATCGGATGCGAGTTAAGCAGTATGGAAGTTCCTTCGGTTGTTTTAGATTCCTGCGTTATTTTCCCTATGCCTTTATGCGATACGCTGCTGCGTGCTGCTGAGGCTGAGTTGTACTGCGTTCACTTTTCACAAGAAATTCTAGATGGTGCTACCCGCAATCTTGTAAAAAAAGGCAGAATGACAGAGGTCAAAGCAGCACGTTTTCAGGCGATGATAAAAAACACCTTTCCTGAAGCAACTGTCGAAGTGCCTGCAAGTTTGGTGGAAGCAATGACAAATCATCCGGGCGATCGTCATGTTGTAGCTGCTGCGATCGTAGCCAATGCTAAGGTCATAGTTACAGATAACCTCAAACATTTCCCAAAAGAGGCTTTAGAAACTTACGGCATTGAGGCGCAGCACCCCGATATATTTCTAACTGAACTTTTCGATAAATATCCAGAGTCAATGGTTGAGATAATTCAGCAGCAGTTTGAAGATCTCAAACCACCACCTCATACAGTTGTAGAACTTCTTGAAAAACTAGAAAAGAACAATAGAGTACCGGGATTTTCTAACAGAGTTCGCCTAAGAATTTACCAGCAATAAAAGGAGCTACAAGATGAATAGCCGTTAAAGTCTCATCATCCAGTGGTCAGAATAAGATCGACTTTTTGTTGTCAGTTAGCCGGAGTTTACCGATGTCATGCAGCCTTGCACTCACGGACACACTTACGAGGACGCGGCAAAACACGGACAAGAATTGTAAGAAACATTAATTGAACTCTATCAAGAAGATGGCAAACCTCTACCAGAACCTCAGACTTTGGGAAAACGATTGCAGATTGCGTAAAGTTGTTAATACCAAGGATTATCAATCCAAACGCATACTATTTTATTTTTACTGAGCGATCGCGTCCCTTGAGTTAGTTGGATGACTGGTAAAATAAGTGCGATCGCCTTCTTTGTTGGTGAAGTAAGTGAGGAGCGATCGCAGTATTTTTCAAAATGCCGTACTCCGCTGATAACGCACCCTACTTTACTATTGTACCTCTGCGAGGCCTCCGTCTTCAGTCGGGATGGGGAATTTGGGGCGATCAAACTTTTCAGATATGTGACACATCGTCCGTAGACCGATCGTCCGCAGAGACTGAAAATTGGGAGATGAGTCGATCGAAACAGAAGATTCTGCGTGCTTTAGGTCATCTGGTAAAGCAACGCAGGACAGCGTTGGGAATTTCGCAAGAGGAGCTTGGAATGCGGGCTAATTTAGACCGCACCTATATATCTGGAGTCGAACGCGGAGTCAGAAATCCGTCCATCACTGCAATTGCAAGTCTAGCTAGCGGCTTGGGCACAACAGTTTCCAATCTTCTCGAAAATCTAGAAATAGAAGCGGAAAATATAGAGTGAGCAATCAAGATTTAGCAGGAACAATTAAAGCTCAATTAAAACAAGACTCAACTCAATTCAGAGTCTTTAATCTTCTATCAGACCAAAAATGGCACTGTCGGGAGTGCGAAGGCAAACAGATAGCCTCAGCTCAATATGCTGGCGGTGGCGGAATTCAGGGATTGCAGCGCGGAACAAGGAAGCGCCCCGGTCTGGTTATTGTAACAGAAAAGAGATACTGTCAAACTTGTCAGGCAACACGTTTGGGCGATTTGTGGACAGGAGAAATTAAATCAGCAAATTCTGCTGCTAACATACCCGCTTCTCTGGTAAAAAGAATTCTCGAAGTTTACTTTTATACAGATGTAATCGAACAGAGAAAACGAGCAGCTCATGAGTTAGTAATTGACCATAGATTCCCAATGGAGCGTTGGGGAGATAATGAGCCACCACACCTGGCATCTATGAGCGAATCTGAAATCAAGGCAAAGTTTCAGTTGCTCAAAAAAGATGCTTCAGGCAATCACAATCTTCTAAAATCTCGAAGTTGCGAACGCTGCATCAAAACAGGGAAAAGAGGCACACCTTTCGGAATCAAGTTTTGGTATGAAAGAGGCGAAGACTGGCCTTCCATACATCAGCGCGGGGCTGAAGCTGAGGAAGGCTGCACAGGATGCGGCTGGTATGATTTTGAAACTTGGCGAAATACTCTCAATCAAAAACTAGCTGAATCTGTTCGGGAGGTTTAACAGTAACTAAGCTAGGCTTGTTAAGCGCAATATCAGTCAAATATGGAATAAGTGCAAAACCGATACACTCTGCTAAACGGGGCGGCACGGCATTTCCAATTTGCCACATGGCCTTTTTCATTGAACCTTCAAAAATAAATGAATCCGGGAAACTTTGCAATCTAGCCATTTCACGAGCTGAAATAACGCGGTTGAGATAAGGATGAATATGAGTGCCGCCGTGATTTTCTTTAACAGTCATGCTCGGTTTTCCCGGATACTGTCGCTTGAAAGCATCGGCGTAGCTTTCATACAAAGAACCGCCTGGTGGAACTTTAGCAAGTCTTTCCATGTACTCAACAGAATGACGAGTCCATTCGTGGTTAATTTCTGGGATGGGAGTATACTCTGGTAAATCATAAATTGCTGACTCAATCGCTTTGTATTGTTCGGGCAACAATTGCGGCTTGGGATAGGGATTTTGCATCCCGAATCTATTGGCAATAAAAATGGCTCGCGGCCGGATTTGCGGGACTCCATAGGTGGCTGATTCCAGAACAGCAACGGAAACGTGGGGATAGCCAATTTCCTCAAAAGCCTCGCAAATGGCTTGCTTAACAGCTCCTTTTTGTATAGTCAATATTCCCGGTACGTTTTCCATGACAACATACCAAGGACGTATTTCAGAGACAACGCGGACAAACTCTCTAAATAAGCGATTTCGAGGGTCGTTGGGGTCGCGTTTTCCTGCAACTGAGAAGCCTTGACACGGCGGCCCACCTACAACAACATGAACTTCTGGCGAACCTATTTCAGCGAGCAACTTTTGGGGATTTAAGTTTTTTATATCGTCGCACAAGTGATGGCAATCTGGAAAGTTTTTTGTATGAGTTGCCGAGGCGATCGCATTAATTTCAACACTTGCTACTGGTCGAAAACCTGCTTGCAATAAACCTTGCGTCATACCGCCCGCACCGCAAAAAAGATCGACAAATGTATAGTCTGATTTTGGCAGTGACTGAGATTCAACATCAATGAATATCTTGTACGGATCGCAGTGATTTGCTTCTAGTTCGCGTTGGATGCGTTCGTAACGCCCTAATTTTGCTTTCTTCTGCTTTTTGACAGGAATTGGTTCAGACTCATTTGAGAATAAAGACAGTTGTATTGCTTCCATTTTATATTTGTTTACTGCATTCTATCTGATGTTGCCGACTTGGGGCAGGGTGTAGAGATCGATCGCACTTGGAGTCGGAAAGTGCGATCGTCGTATTGTACATCTGCGCGGGGATGCAAGACTCAGAAACCCTGTTTCTCAAAGCAACCAGGTTTTTTTTGTAGTTTGGGCGCTCCGCTACAATATGCTAAACCTCGTTAGCTGGCATTCTTCTCTATTCGCCAATAAATGGTTCCAAATGAATAGCAATTAATATTTTGGCTTGACTTCGCCCTTGAGTGCATTGACTCAAAAAGTATTGCGGTTTTCAGGGTTATTCGCTAGAATAGCCAACCTGTCAAGTAAAAAAATCCCACCAACAAGACAGACATTTCATACATCCGCTTATGACCATTGCCTATACTCCACCTTGGCTGCTGAACAACGGCATGTTAATGACGTTGTACACCGCATTAAGGGCTAGTCGCAGTTGGGAAAAGACAATCCCTTACCCAGAGCCCCCTTACCGAGAACACATCTTTACTGGTGCCTGTGGAGTCCCGATTTTTGGCTGGGTTGCCATCCCCGAAAATCCCCGATATACCATTGTCGGCACTTACGGCATTACTGGCGATCTGGATAATCAATGGTTTCTCAGGCTACTAGGCCGTAAAGCCTATGCCCAAGGCTGTGCAGTGGTATTATTTGACTGGCGAGCTCACGGCAAAACCGCCCAACTCTCTCCCACCCTGACTTCTGATGGCCTATACGAAGGCGAAGATTTCGTTCGGATTGCTGCCGCTGCTAAAGAAATGGGATGTCCCGCCCCTTTTTGGTTCACGGGTTATTCCCTGGGCGGACAATTAGCCTTGTGGGCGGTAAAATCAGCTCAGACGATCGCAGATTGGGGGTCGGAGTTAGGGCTCGAAGAGTCAGAACTAGCAGGCGCGGCGGTGATTTGCCCCAGCTTGGACTCGAACCGTTCTCTGTCTTATCTAGTTAAAGATGAGTGGGGGAAATTTTTAGAAAAAGCCATCGCGCGACAGTTAAAAAAACTAGCAAAAGACATCGCTAAAGCGCATCCAGGGGCGATCGATCCTGCCGCTATTGCACGCGCCAACAGCATTTGGGGCTTTGACCATGAACTGGTAATTGGCCCGTTAGGTTTTTCGTCTGTCGAAGAATACTATGACGCTAGCAGCGCTTTACACATTTTGCCTCACCTCAAAAAACCCACTTACATCCTTTATGCAGCGGATGATCCGATGTTTGATCCGGTGCTTGTCTCTGAGTTGCAAGCCATTGGCGCGAACAATTCTGCCTTAGAATTAGTGGTGACAGCCTACGGCGGTCATGTTGGGCATATCAGTAGTAAACGTTGTCAGCATCAATTTGGTGATAGCGATCGGTGGTGGGCATGGAATCGGATTTTACAGTGGTTCGATGCCTTGAGTGTTGATTGAGATTATCAAATAAAACCAGAAAACTCCTCGGCAATAGTTGCGGGGAGGAAAGGATTAGGGGGTTTAATCCCTCCAGTCCAGAACCTTGAAACTATTTCGCAAAAACACTAGACATCTCGGCAGAAGCTGAATGGCTCACTGGGGCACAATTGTGCATAATTTGCACAGCCAATTGACTTAACCTCGATGTGACGATCGCATAAGGATTAGAAGCAATTATAGTTAATAACTGGTGAATAAATATCGATTAACTTATTCTTTTTTTTGAGAATAGTGTCAGCTATTAACTAGGTAAAACTAAAGCTCCAACTCTCAATCTAATCAAACCGCAAAGAGCGATAATTACTCTCTCGTATTTAGAGTTCGCTGTAGTTGCCTAGCATTGTTAGTGTTATCTTCCCACGTCCTTAATTGATGCCCTCGTCCTCGGCAACAACAAACAGCACCGCCTCGTACAAAATCTTATTTTAGTTGAGAGACGGGGCGATCGCATCAAAACCAAAGAAACCGGGTTTTTGGCCGCTGCTGTCGGTTTTAACGCCGTATTCTCGTAAAAAACCGGTTTCTGAGTACCCGCGCGTCGATTTTCAGCTTTTAGAGAGATGTAAAAACTCGCCCGATCGCTACACTATTAACTAGGAACTCAGCAATTTTGGAGAAGAGGTGAATTGAAATTCGTTTCCGACCCGCAAATAAAAGTTAAAATCCGCAAAATGAACGAGCGGGTGCGGTGGCAAGAAAAATCGATCGTCGATCGGGGAATCGACCAAACTCGGATGGTTTTGGAATCTCCAACCACCGACTCTCCAGAGTTTTCGTTTTTAGTCGTAGGCGATAGCGGCACGGGCAATCACCGCGGCTACAATCCCCAGCGGCAGATTGCCGAACAAATGGTCTCCGAGCGCGAAACTTGCCGTTTCGTCCTCCACACGGGCGATGTAGTTTATCTCGTCGGTTCCAGCGAATATTACTTGCAAAACTTTATTCGCCCCTACCGAGAATTTATCGTCGGCGGCGAGCATCCCTCTCGCATTGCCTACGATCGCATGGTGTTTAACTTTCCCTTTTTGCCCGTACCGGGAAACCACGACTATTACGACTTGCCGATAGTCTACGGCATTCTGTCGGCGACAGCTTTGCCGCTGCGCCGGCTGTTGGGTTCCAAGTTGGATCTCGATGTCGGCTGGCACGGTTCCGATCGCGGAAATACCTACGCCAAAGCGTTTCTCGACTACCTGCAAGCTCACAAAATGCCGGGAGAACTCGATCGCCACCTAGACGCCCACTACACCGCCAGCACCAGCACAGGCCGCTGCCTCCGCTACCAACCCGGACGCTTTACCCGCTTACCCAACCGCTACTACACCTTCCGCAGCGGCGGCATCGACTTCTTCGCCCTCGACTCCAACACCTTCAACGAACCGTTACCGATCCCGAAAACCAAACAGGGCGACATTCGCCGCCAGAATTTGGAACTCGATCGCCAGAAATTGGAACAAGAAAAATTGGTAATGCTCGAAATGTGCGATCGGCTCAATCCCCAAATTCCCGAGGAAGCCGAACAGCTAGACGACTTAGCCGCCAAGTTAGAGCAAGTTGACGAAATGTTGATGGATATTGACAAACAACTGTCGCCCGACAAAACAGCCGGCACCGACGTTGAACAGCTCGAATGGCTGAAAAAAAGGCTGATTGACTCTTGGCGCGATTCCGAGGTGCGGGGGCGGGTAATTTACCTGCACCATCCCCCCTACGTCACAGAGGCGACAAAGTGGAATCAAGCTCAAACTTTGGCTGTTCGGTTGCGATTGCGCGAGGTGCTCGACTGGGTTGCCGATGCAGTTGGGGAAGTGGCCCGGGGGCGTCCGCTAGTAGATTTGGTGCTGACTGGCCACGCTCACTGTTTGGAATACCTGCGGACTGGGGATACCGGACACGGCGACTCTGGGATTAATTGGCTTGTCTGCGGGGGAAGCGGCCACAGTCTCCGCCGCCAGCGCCCGGAAGGGCCGATGTTGCAAGAAGGATTGAGTCCTGAAGCTTATCGGTTGGCGCGGCAGTCTGGTTCCGAAACAGCCAGCCGGCGGGTAGCGGAATCTTTGCTATTTGTCGGCCGCAGCGGTCAAGGTTCCCACAAACGCCGTCCTTATTCGTGTTTGCGGATTGATGTTCTCGATGGGTGTCCCCCGAAGTTCCGCATCAGACCTTTGGTTGTGGAACGATTTGAGGGGAAATGGCAGGATATCTCGATCGAACCTTTTGTGATTTAACTTTCGTTTTTGTCCAAATCTCGCTCGCCCTTAAAAAGGTGGACTTTAACCGATTGTTCCCCACTTTTTAAGGTTAGGGGGGATCGAGAGCCTAATGCTAGCACAAAATACTCGTATTAACTTAATTGAGGAGAAAAATTCAATGATTGCTAACTTAACCGCAACGGGCTGGGAAATAATTTACCACCGGGCCCACGCTTTGCTCGCGGCGCAACTTGGCGGACAGTGGAAGCGCTCGAAATCTCCGGTTCGCCTCTACGAAACCATAGCGGCTATTTCGCATCACGATGATTTGGAGAAAGAATGGGAAGAAAATATTTTGACTGAAGCGGGCGCGCCCTTTGATTTTACCTTGCAGACTGAAACTTCTCTGCCGAAAATTAAAGCCATGACGGAGAATTCCCTATATCGCGGTAGGTGGGTAGCAATGCTGATTTCTATGCACATGAGCTATCTCAATGAAGGAAAGCGGGGAGAGTCGAAGGAACTAGACGAGTTTTTGGACGAACAACTGGAAAATCAAAAAAAATGGCAAAAAGAGTTGAATATTTCTCAGGAAGATGCTAAGGCAGCTTATGCTTTTTTCCAGTGGTGCGATCGGCTATCATTAATTCTTTGCAGCCGCGAGTTACCCGCCGGAGAACGAGCTTTAGAAATTAGTGTCGGCCCGGACGGCAAGCGCTACGATATTGTACAGCACAGCAATGAACTCGTGACTGTAACTCCTTGGCCTTTTGAAGAAGATAAATTTACTGTTAACGTCGAAGCGTGCCTTTTGGATAAAGTCAAGTTCGACAGCAACAAGGAAATCAAGGAAGCGTTGCACAAAGCTCGGCGCGAAGTCTTAGAGTGGACTTTTGTCAAGTCTTAATTAAACCTTTGAAAAATAGGTGAAGGTTGTTGTCGGAGTTTAGCGGGCATGGCATTTGTGTTAACTTAATGTTAAAACCATGTCTAAATTAGGGTTATAGTTGAGTCTTGCTCCCCCTTAACTCCCCTTAATAACGGGGGGATAAGAACAGTCAAAATGGGTTTTATTGAGGGGGATGCGATGGCGCTCGAAACTTGGATACAAACCAAAACAATCTAGGATTTCCGTTCAGCCATTACCCATTACCTATTACCAACTATGAAACGTTCAGCTTGCCTAATTTTCAATCCCGCCGCCGGCAACAGCGATCCCGACCAAGACTTAGCTAGAATTAAGGAACTTTTAGAGCCTTTGATTGACTTAGACATTCGGCTGACAACCCCAGAAGTAGACGCCGATCAAATCGCCCGCGAAGCAGTTGCCAGGGGGGTTGAGGCAATTATTGCTTCCGGGGGCGACGGCACCTTGTCCGCAGTTGCTGGGGCGATTGTCGGCACAAATATTCCTTTAGGAATTATTTCGCGGGGAACTGCTAATGCTTTTGCTAATGCTTTAGACATTCCAAATACAATTGAAACCGCCTGCGCCACTATTTTGGGAGGGTTGACGCGGGTGGTGGATGCGGCGATTTGCAACGGTGAAATGCCGATGGTTTTGTTAGCTGGAGTGGGCTTTGAGGCGGAAACCGTCGAACTTGCCGATCGCGAAATGAAGAATCGTTGGGGAATGCTGGCTTACATTCTTTCAGGAATTAAACAGTTAAACAATTTAGAAAGATTTGAAGCGGAAATCGAAACTGAAGATAGAATTATCAGCCTTACTGCTGTGGCCGTCACCGTGGCAAATGCAGCGCCGCCTACTTCCATTTTAGCTCAAGGCCCGGCGGGGATTATTTTTGATGACGGCTTGCTGGACATAACGCTGGTGGCGCCTCAGAATAAAGCTGGGGCGATCGCAGCTTCTTATCACCTATTGCAAACAGCTTTGACCGGCAATCCTACAGATCGCGACGACATCGGTTATTTGCGGGCAAAAAAAGTAAAAATTAGTGCCGATCCGCCTCAAAAAGTGGTTGTAGACGGCGAAATCATCGGCATGACTCCGGTTTCTGTTGAATGCGTTCCAGGAGGTTTAACTATTTTTGTACCGCGAGTTGAAGAAGAGCCTGTAGTGGAAAAACTCACCGGTTTAGCGGACATCGAAATTACATTGAAACCCTTAACTTAAACTTTTTAGCGACACAAATAATCAGAAAGACCGCCCGGGCGGTCTTTTGTTTTTAGGCTTCTAGAATTTGGCGAATTCGGCGCTCCAAACGTTCTAGATCGAGTCCGCCTTCATCGCGGCTGATGCGGCGCACCGTGAGGTTAACATTGCTCAAATCTGCCAGCAAATCTTGGAGAATTTCTTGTTGCTGCCGAGCTTGAGTTATTTCGCGCGGTTCCTGCACCAAATCGCGAACAATTGTATCTTCCGCGCGCGAAGCAACGATCGGGTCTGCTTCGCCGTCTACGTGCACAAAAGTGCGCCGACCGGGTCCGCGTTCTTCTTCAATTGGTATTACTGCTGTTACTCTATCGGAGCGTACATATTTGCCAAATCCCAGGTGGACTAAGACGGATGATTGTATTTTCATAGAGAGCAACTTTTATTGGTTCGTTATCTATATTTTAACTTTTAACAATTAGAGATGACAACTAAATTAGAGCTATCCTTACTACAATATTTGTCGGTTTTTCCTCGGTATTATAGTGGTCATATTTAGTAAAAAGTGCTAGTATCTGCGGTAATAGCATGATGGCTCAGAAACCGCGTTTTTTAGCGAATTTGCAGGCTGCAAGGCGTTTTTTGGTAGCAACCCGGTTTCGAGGAGTCGGAGGGCATGGGAACCCAAAAACCAGGTTGTTACGGGAGCTTCGGGCTACAGCGCGTCTTTTGGTAACAACCCGGTTTTTTTGGTCGGAGTGTCTAAGTGATGGGTTAACATAAAAATAGAGCAATTTGCGATCGCCCGCAGCGCATTTCAGGGACACAGCCTACCGATTCTAGATTTGAGCATTACTTTCACGGAAAAACAGGAAAGCCTAAATCATGCTAATTAGTCTCGACTTAGTTATCAGTATCCTGACGACAATTCCCTTCGGCACTATCAAAGACAAGTTTCAGCGCAACGAAACAGTTATCAAATTATTAAAAAGATTTAACCTCGACCCCGATGCTCCGCCCGCGGATTTTAGCGGGGTTTATGTTTATACTTTAGTAGAATACGGCGCTGGCAAACCCAAGCAGATTTTAGAACTGTTTCGCCAAAAAGAGATTGAATCAGCATTTCGCAAAGCCTTCGAGTCCGATAGCCCAGCGATTTTAATTAAAGCAGGCGATGAATATCTGAATGAGAGTGCTTTAGGCCAAGAAATTCGAGATTTAGGCATTGACCCCCGACGGGAATTCATGGCATTTGCCGCCGTGTTTATGGAAGTAGCAAAGCGGACGCGGACGCTGGGAGATGTGATGGTGGGAAATGCGATCGCCTCTTTGCAAAAACGCCTATCTATGGTAATGGATCGCATCGAACGCCTCCCCACTATCGAAGGAATTCGCACCGAATTTGCACGACTGGAATCTGAAGATTATCCCGCACTTCCCGCCACAGCAGCATCAACTAATATTCAAAAGTCTCAAGTTTTTATTTTATCGCAACAAGTTCGAGGTTGGTTTGAAACATTAAATTATCAGTTTGAGAAATATGAAATTTGGGAAGATAACTATTTTGAATTGATTATCAATGTTCCCGTCAGACGCAAAAAGTACGATCGCATTTTAGTGCGCGGAATTGCCGGAGAAGCGGGACTCAGGGATATCTCAGCCTTGCGCGAGTCGGTAGAAAAACAGCGCACCGATGAAGGCTGGTTAGTTACGGCCCGCCGCATCAGTCGCGCCGCGCGGGATGAGGTAAAAAAAGCCGAAAATCGTAATTTAGCTTGCTATACGTTTGATGAATTACTCGACCAAGATGCCGATTTTACTGCTTATCTGGATTGGCTAGAAACAGAAATTACCAGCCGAGGAATTGATACCAAATATGTGCCGCTAGCTTGTACGAAAGAAGAAATCGACCCCGATACTCACCGCAAGATAGGCGTGAGTCATTATGGCGATCGAGATGGCTGGATCGAAGGTTATCTTGACCTGTGGTTGAATGACCCAGTAAAAGAACATATTTCAGTTTTAGGAGAATTTGGAACGGGAAAAAGTTGGTTTGCGATGCACTATGCTTGGATGGCGCTGCAACGCTACCGAGATGCTCAAAAGCGGGGATTAGAACGTCCGCGTTTGCCGTTAGTAATTCCTTTGCGAGATTACGCCAAAGCAGTTAGTGTCGAGTCGCTATTTTCCGAGTTTTTCTTTCGCAAGCACGAGATACCTTTGGCGGGTTATTCGGCCTTTGAACAACTTAATCGCATGGGTAAATTTCTGTTAATTTTCGATGGTTTTGATGAAATGGCCGCTAAGTGCGATCGGCAAGAAACCATCAACAACTTCTGGGAACTGGCAAAAGCAGTCGTTCCCGGCGCAAAAGTCATCCTCACTTGCCGTACCGAACACTTTCCTGAAGGCAAGGAAGGACGGGCATTGTTCAATGCAGAACTGCAAGCATCAACAACCATTTTAACAGGCGAAACTCCCCAATTTGAAGTCTTAGAATTAGAGAAATTTAACGACGAGCAAATTCGGCAAGCGCTGTCATTTCAAACAGAAGCGGCGACAGTTGAAAAAGTCATGGGAAACCCGCAACTATTGGATTTAGCGCGTCGCCCGGTAATGACCGAGTTAATTTTGGAAGCATTGCCCGATATTGAAGCTGGAAAACCAGTCGATATGTCGCGGATATATCTGTATGCGGTGCGGCGGAAGATAGAGAGAGATATCAAAGCTGAACGTACTTTTACTTCTGTAGCAGATAAGCTTTACTTTTTGTGCGAACTGTCTTGGGAAATGCTGTCTACCAACCAAATGAGCCTCAATTATCGCGGTTTTCCCGATCGCATTCGCAGCTTGTTTGGTTCCATCGTCCAAGAGGAAAAAGACTTAGACCACTGGCACTATGACATGATGGGTCAAACGATGCTAATCCGCAATGCAGATGGCGATTATACTCCGGCGCATCGTTCGCTGTTAGAGTTTTTTGTCGCTTATAAATTTGCAGCAGAATTGGGAGTTTTGGCGGCTGATTTTACCGAATTAGTTGCGCCGGAACAGTCTTGTGTCAATCCTGATGCAGCGCCTGAATCATACACTTGGTCAAATTATTGTCGGCTTCAGGCCCAGAAGAGAAATAAGAACGAACTTATAGCGCCTTTGAAAAGATTTGTTGCTGAAGATTTAGATCAACTTCTTCAGAGTTTCGGACAAGCGCCACTGACGAAAGCAGTCATGGATTTGTTGTTGCCAATGGTAGGGGCTGTACCCTCGTGTCGGCCCTGCCTCGATGTAGGGGCAGCTACGGAGGAATTATTGGAAATTCTGGAAGCAACGCGGGGAAAAACAGAAATTGACGTGGGTTATGTGGGAGGGAATGCGGCGACGCTGTTGGTGAAAATCGATCGAACTGCGTTAGAAACAAAAGACCTTTCTCGTGCGGTTATTTTAGGTGCTGATTTGACAAATGCGGCACTGCGTCGCGTCAACTTTGCTGAAGCTAATTTGGCTAATTCTGATTTTACTAAAATCTTCAGCAGCGTGCGATCGGTCATATTTAGCCCTGATGGCAAACTGTTAGCTACAGGTGATACTGATGGCATAGTTCGCTTGTGGGAAGCTAGCAGTTGCAGAGAAATATTGACCTGTAAAGGACATACCAACGTGGTGGAGTCAGTCGCCTTCAGTCCTGACGGCAAAATACTTGCTAGCGCCAGTTATGACAAAACGATCGAGTTATGGGATGTCAAGACTGGTGAATGTTTAAAAGTTTTGCAGGGACATACCGAATCAGTAATGTCAGTCACCTTCAATCCCGATGGAAATATACTCGCTAGCGGGAGTTTCGATCGCACGATAAGGTTATGGGAGATCCGCACGGGTGAATGCCTCAAAATTTTGCAAGACCATACTAAAGTTGTATGTTCAGTTGCTTTCCATCCTGCTGGTGAGATGCTTGCCAGTGGAAGCGGTGACGAAACAGTGAGGCTGTGGAATATCGGTACTGGTGAATGTGTCAAAACTTTGCAAGGTCATACTAAAAACGTGTTTTCAGTTGCTTTCAATTCTGCTGGTGAAATACTTGCTAGTGGCAGCGGCGACAAAACAGTGAAGCTGTGGAATATTGGTAGGGGTGAATGTCTCAAAACTTTGGAGGGACATTTCGATCAAATAAAGTCGATCGCCTTTAGCCCAAATGGCGAACTACTTGCAAGTGGCAGTCACGATCGCACAGCAAAATTGTGGGATATCAACAGCGGTGAATGCTTGAATACTTTGCAAGGGCATAACGATCGAGTAGGGTCAATCGCCTTCCATCCTGGGGGTGAAATACTTGTTAGCGGCAGTTACGATAAAACGCTGAAGCTGTGGGATATCAACAGCGGTGAATGCTTGAATACACTGCAAGGGCATAGCAATCAAGTAAGGTCGATCGCCTTCAGTCCTAACGGTGAAATGCTGGCCAGCGGCGATGACGCGCAAACAGTCAAGCTGTGGAATATCAACAGCGGTGAATGCCCCCAAATCTTGCGCGGACACCTCGATCGGGTAAACTTAGTTGCCTTCAATCCTTCGGGTGAAATACTTGCCAGCGCTAGTTACGACCAAACACTGAAACTGTGGGATATTCGCAGTGGTGAATGCCTCCATACTTTGCCAGAATTTGGCAATGAAACACGATCGATCGCCTTCAGTTCAAATGGTGAAATACTTGCGAGTGCAGGTTATGACCAAACGGTGAGGCTGTGGGATATCGGTACTGGCGAATGCCTCAAAACGTTGGACGGGCATAACAATTCTGTACACTCGGCTGCTTTCAGTCCTGTGGGCGAGATATTTGCCAGTGCAGGTTTTGACGGAACGGTGAGGCTGTGGGATATCCATACTGGTGAATGCCTGCAAATCTTGCAGGCGCATACGAATTGGGCACCCGGAATCGCCTTTAGCCATAACGGTGAAATACTTGCCACTGGAAGTGTCGATCGAACAATAAGACTATGGGATGTCCGTAGCGGTGAATGCCTTCAAATCTTACAGGGGCATACTGATTGGATACGTTCAGTTGCCTTTAGTTCTTCTAGTGAAATAGTTGTTAGTGGAAGTGTCGATGGAACGGTAAGATTATGGGATATCAATACAGGTGAATGTCTCAAAATTTTGCAAGGTCATACCAGTAGAATTAACTCTGTTGCCTTCAATTCAGAGGATCAAATTATTGCTGCTTGCAGTCGGGATGGCACAATTATACTTTGGGATGTTGAGACGGGTGAGTGCTTCAAAATACTAAAAAGTGACAGACCTTATGAAAACATGAATATCACAGGAGTTACGGGTTTAACGGAAGTAGAAAAAGCCACGCTCAAAGCTTTAGGGGCTGTGGAAAATTAATCATCAAAAAGGAGAAACTATGCAGTCAGCAATACGGATTAGAACCAAAGTTCTTGCAGGAAATAAATTTGAAATTCAACTGCCGCCTGGATCTGTGGGCGAAGAGGTTGAAGTTTTTGCGATCGTACCAGAAAAGCCTCAAGGGGGGCGGCGCAAGGTGTTGGAATTGCTTACAGAAATCCGCAGCCGTCATGTTTCCAGAACAGTTGAAGAAATTGACGGGGAACTAGAAGCAGAAAGAAACTCATGGGATAACTAAACCTACCATCCTCTGCTACAATTTACTTGGATACACAAGTCATTATTTACACCGTTGAAGCTAACCCGAATTACTATTCGCTTTGGATAGATCCGAAAACCTGTTCAACAGTTAGATTTAGTTCGGGAAAAGCAGAGGATAAAATTCGATCGCCCTTTCGGAACAGGCTAACCTGATACTCCCCATCAACCAACTGGTAAACTGAGATAGTCGGTTGTTTCGGATTACCAATGAAACGTTTGCCGCCCAAAGCAGCATAATCCACCACCCAATATTCCGGGATACCCAATCTTTCATAATCAGCCACTTTAACCAGGTAATCATCTTGCCAGTTGGTGCTAACTACCTCCACCGCAAGTTTAACAGAATCACCTTGCGTAATAATCGACGATTTTTTCCAAAGTGGCTCCGAAATCAAGGCAGGCTTGTCTAATATTATGATGTCTGGCTGAAACCCTGTAGTCGCTGCTGGAGGTCTGACGAAATAGATTGATGGTGTTATATAAGGAAGATTTAGGCGATCGATTTCTACGTTAATTTTGCGGATGAGAAAACTTGTAACTTCCTCATGGTCTCCGTTTGGATTCTTCTCAACTATCACTCCATTTCGTAGCTCGAAACGTCCTTTGCCATCGGGATACCACTCTAGGAATTCTTCAAATGTTAGTAGTTTGGCTGTGGTTTGAATCATGTTGGCACTGCCTGTTCTTTTTAACTGGAATCAGTAAATATCCAGTTGGATAATTTATTGTATCATTCTTCATAGGACTGACGCACGGGTAGTCAGAAACCGGGTTTTTTACGAGCATACTTGGTTGAGGCCAGCAGATTCGGCCAAAAACCCGGTTTCTTGTCGAAGCGCGCGCCGGTAGTCAGAAACCGGTTTTTTTACGAGCATACTTGGTTGAGGCCAGCAGAAACGGCTAAAAACCCGGTTTCTAACGTAGCCTACTGACTAAACTGTTGAGCGTAGTAGCCAGCATAGCGATCGCCCTTTTCCAGCAACTCCTCGTGCGTCCCCGATTCGACAATTCTGCCTTTTTCCAAAACTAAAATGCGATCGGCTCTCCGCACAGTAGCCAAGCGGTGAGCGATAATAAACACAGTGCGATCGCGCATCAATCTTTCCAGCGCTTCCTGCACTAAACCTTCGGATTCCGAATCCAGCGCCGATGTCGCTTCATCCAAAATCAAAATTCTGGGAGCGAGCAGAACTGCACGGGCGATCGCAATTCTTTGTTTCTGTCCCCCAGATAAATTTACACCTCTTTCTCCTACCCAAGTTTGATAGCCATCAGGAAACTGATTAATAAATTGATGAGCGTTAGCAATCTCCGCAGCTTTTTGCACATCTTTCAGTTCATAATAAGATCGCCCAAAAGCGATATTTTGAGCAATTGTACCCGAAAATAAAATCGTTTCTTGCGGTACAATTCCGATTTGCCGCCGCAAAGTATTTAAGGTGACATCTTGAATATCAATACCGTCAATTAAAATCTGTCCCGCTTGCGGATCGTAAAATCTCGGTAACAAGTTTACTAAAGTAGTTTTACCCGCACCGGATGCACCCACGAGGGCAATCATTTCTCCGGGAAGCACCAACAAACTCATGTTTTGCAGAATGGGTGTCTCTGAGTTATAGGCAAAATTAATATTGCGGTATTCGACTTTTCCGGTAACATGGGGAAGTTCAATTGCCCCAGGCTTTTCGACAACAGCGGGTTCAATTGCTAATAGTTCAAAAATGCGATCGCTAGAAGCTTCTCCCTGCTTAAAATCCCCGTAATTAGCAGTTGTAATAGCGATGGGGTCAATTAAAAGTGCCACCCCTGCGATATAACTTATAAATTGAGTACCTGTGAGATTTCCTTGAGAAATTTGCCAACCTCCCAGGAAAAAGAGCAAAATCACGCTCATCGCTTCCAAAAAGCCAACTACAACGAACTGAAGTGCTTTTACTCTTTCTGACAAATACTTAGCGCGGCGGTTTTGTTCTGCTTCTTCTGCAAAGCGGGCAATTTCGTAGTCTTCAGCCACAAAAGCTTTGATTAAACGAATGCCGCTGAATACTTCTGTCAGCAAAGCGGATAAATCAGAGATGCGATTTTGACTTTGCCGCGAGTAACTCAGCAATCTCTCGCCAAACCAACCAATTAAGATAGCCATCAGCGGTGCAATAATTAATGCACCCAAGGTTAATTGCCAGTTGAGATAAATCATATATCCCAGGACGGCAATTAGCTGCAAAATACAAGGAATAAACTGATGAAAAAATTTATTTACGACTTCGCCAATGCGGTCAATATCTTCGGTGAGGCGGTAGGATAAGTCTCCGGTTTTGGCAGTTTCAAAGTAGCCGAGATTGAGTTTTTGCAGGTGGGAGTAGACTTTTTTGCGGATTTCTAAAGCAATAGTCAAAGCTGCTTTCGCCATCAGCGTATCTTGACCGTACTGGGCTGTACCGCGAAGTAGAAATATAATGGCGCTGAGTGCAGCAATTTGAGCGAACCCTTGTAAATCTCCTTTACCTATAAATTTGGCTGTTTCGCCAACCAGCCACGCTATAATCGGCCAAAATACGGTAAATACTACGGTACAAGCTAATGCTTTACCGATGGTTTGTTTTTGGGGACGGAGGTAGGGTAAGATTTGCCAGTATGTAGATCGAGTTTTCAAGATATTTTACCTCTGCAAGTTCTGTTTTTACAGATATCTGAGCCAAAATATGATATCAGCGATCGGGCAAATCTCAACAATCATTCTTCACCGAAAGCATCCGGGATAGAAAGCCCACGGATTCATCCGTGGGCTTTCTTGTCCAATTCTTCAATCTAAAATCTAAAATCTAAAATCTAAAATCATTCTTGACCGTCGGCATGAGTAGCCTGTACTTTAGCCCCCGCGACAACTTCGCCCCGAAAGGCGGCTGACTGTCCGGGCGCAAGAGTAAGTGGTTCAGCGTAGATAAATCCGTTGTCAATTAAATTGCCTGACTCGTCCAAAACTTCATAATTGACTTTGACATTCTTGATTATTTTGCAGCCTTGATTAAGGACTTGACCGCTGAAAAAGTTGCCGTCATAATTAGTCGCCTTAATTGACACTTTCGCAGCGATGTTGAGACCGGGAATGCAAGTTTGGGAAGTTCCTAAAGATGGCTGTTTCTCGCATAACTTGCCCAAGTCTACTGTTTTGCCGTCGGGGGTTTTCATGTAGCAAAACGGCTCGTCAATTTCGGAGTTTTGGGCAAGTGTATTTGTAGAGCATGCAATCAAAGGGCGAGTTGATATCGAGGACATTAGCCAAATCGATAAAGCTCCTGTTAAAGGTAAATAAACCATGTTTTTTCTGCTTTTTATGAAATAAATCCTACAAGATAATGCAGCTAAAATTTAGGCTAGCATATTTATATGTATGGCGCGTCGCGCTCACGCTGCATTGTGCTATGATAAAACATCAAACTTGAGAAAGTAAAGTAAAGTCATGGTCGTTACTCAAGATAACCCAGGACAAAAAACGTTAGAACTGATCGTAACGTGGGAGAAGTTGCCAGACGACTTCCAATTAGAAGAAAAACCAGTGGAGAATACAGGTCAACCGCTAATTGCTGGAGCACTGCGAGAAATCTTAGAATTGAGAGGATTTATCGGGCCACAAATGCTGATAGCCAGCAATTTTGGGATTTGCGCTACCGTCAACGGCGAGTTAGTAATCAAAGCACCAGATTGGGTTTATGTACCGTCGGTACTGCCCGCCGAATCGAGAAGAGACCGCAAAAGTTATACCCCAAACTTGGAAGGAGAAATTCCCACTATTGTCATGGAATTCTTGTCCGAAACAGACGGGGGTGAATATTCTGTCAAACGTACTTTTCCTCCGGGAAAGTGGTTTTTTTACGAACAAATTCTGCAAGTACCAACATACATCATTTTTGACCCAGAAACTGGCTTACTGGAAGTATATCGCTTGCAAAATGGCAAATACGAATTAGAATTTCCTGACGCGGAAGGTCGCCACTGGATGGCAGATATTGGTTTGTATTTAGGAACGTGGCGAGGGGAGAAAGAACAGCGTTCAGGCTATTGGTTGCGCTGGTGGGATGAAGCAGGAAATCTGCTTTTATGGGGTGTAGAACAGTTAGCAGCAGAACGTGAACGGGCCGATCGCGAACGTGAACGGGCCGAACGACTGGCTGAATATTTGCGCGATCGGGGAATTAACCCGGACGAGATTATTTGATAAGTTGTACGCCATACTTGTAGGGTGCGCAATGCGCACCTTACGAGATTATCTAATACTCGGCTTTCTATTGCCAAGATTCCGCGCTCCGGGAATTTTCCGGCTGGGACGGCGATTGTTCAAACTGCTCGCAGTTCTAACATTCAAAGCATCAACAGAAGGTATCAAACCCAAGTCTTGCAAAATTTCAACAGCCGCCCTTTGTCCAGTTTCGCAACCGCCTTCCATGTAACCTTGATTTTCCAGCGAAGTGTGTTCCCCGGCAAAATATAAATTGCCAACTCGTTCGCCTTCAACGCCGTACATTTGCGTCCACTGTCCGACTAAATAGCAGGCATAAGAACCTTTAGAAAAGCGTTCTCCCGGCCAATAAGCTCGCACAGCTTTGCCCGATCGCAAATTTCTCACTCCGGGAAAAACTCTTTCAAATTGGTTCAAAAATCTTTGTGCTTGGTCTTCTGGAGTTCCCGCACCGATCGACAAACCCTGCTTTCCTCCTGTAAAATTAGTAACTAAACCGTTAGGAGTAGGAACAAAAGGCGTAGCTTCCCAGGTATTCTGGAATCCTAAATCGCTATAAACAGAAGCAGTCGATCGATAAAGTTCCCGCCAAATTCGGCTGCGGTAGCCGGTAACTAACTTAGAATTAGTACCGTAACCCAACTGCTCGATCGCCCTGCGCTTCGGTTGGGGCAAAGGTACGTTAATTTTAACGTCTCGCAGAGTGCTGAACGGCAAAGTTAACAAAACTCGCTCGTAAGTGCGCTCGAACGCGCTTTGTCCCGATCGCAAATTTACCCGATAGCGGCCATCCGGCAAAAGAGTAATCGCTTCCAAAACCGTCCCCGCCTCGATCGAACCAGACAATTGACCCGCTAAACTGTTGATAATTTGACTGTTGCCGCCGTCAATTTGATAACGCTCATCGCTGTTGCCGTACAATTCAAAACTGCCAGGTTCAGAACTGATTAAAAACAGCAGATTTAACGCCGACTGTTCCTCGGGATCTCGACCGTATTCTCCAGTATAAGCAATGCGGAGTAACTGCCGGACAATCGTGCTAGTCTCAGCTTGGTCTAGATATTCAGCGATCGAAAGATTGTCCAATCTTTCCGCTGCTTCTGTAAAATCTTGATAGCTAATTTCATCGCCAACCGCCTGCAAATCAGCACTAATTTTACTAGCTAGCGGCGCAAAATCTGCGATTATTTGCTCAAGAGAAAAGCGGCGCCCTTGAAAGAAAAAAGTATCCTTCACCAGTCCACTCTGCACTTGGGCTAAGTCGATCGCCCGCAAACCCAATTCCGTCGCCAGCGAGATTAAATTAGTATGACCGGTGTCAATAAATTCTCCCCCCACGTCCGCCGGAATTACCGTTCCAGCCACCTTGGGAATAGTGCGTATCCGCCCCCCCACGCGGTTAGTTGCCTCGATTATATCGGCGCGCACGCCCGCTTGGCCCAAGCGATAAGCCGCCGTCAAACCCGCAATTCCCGCACCCACAACCAAAATGGGCGATCGTCCGCCCTGTTGAGCAAAAGCTCCCCCTCCCTCCCTGGTAAAAGTCGCAGCAGCGACAGCCCCCGCAGCAGCTAAGCCCCCGTGCAGCAAGCGGCGCCGAGATATGGGAGAATTGGGAATACCAGCCGTCAGCATCCCCAGCAGTTCATCAGCCGGAATGCCCGTTTCCCTTGATTTCTGAGCAATACTTGCAGCGCGGCGCAGCATTGCCATCAGTCCAGATTTAGCCATAATTAAGACATCCTCACAAAACAAAACTTTGATGTAAACTGGATTCTCGATCGTGCAATTTCCAGACTAAAGTCCAGAGAGATTTTTTTAATAATGCTAACCCTCAGAACACTGTTCGACAGCAAATTTTATCTCGAAAACAACCCAGATGTCGCCGTAGCAGTTGCCAGAGGCACGGTATCGAGTCCCTTCGATCACTACCGAAAAATTGGCAAATTTGAAAATCGCGACCCGAATGCCCTGTTCGACGCCAGCTATTATTTAGACACCAATACAGATGTAGCGGTATCAGCCAAACTCAATGGCTTTTCAGCAGCCGATCACTTTATTAGATTCGGTCAATTTGAACGACGCAACCCCAACCCTTTCTTCGATGTTGGTTTCTATTTAGCAAGCAACCCAGACGTGCAGACAGCAGTCCAAACAAATCAATTTACCCCTTTTGAACACTACTTCAAAGCCGGTCAATTTGAAAACCGCAAAGCCAGCGTTTTTTTCGACCCCAGCTTTTATCTAGAAAAATATCCCCTGGTAGCAGCAGCAGTCCAAAGCGGCGCAGTTAAAAGTGCGATCGACCATTACATTCAATTCGGTCAACAAGAAGGACTGTTGAGCACTCTCCCCGATCCCGCCGACAATTTGAACGCAGCAAAAAGCCTGGGCATTCTGACAGAAATTCAAACAGCGAGCGATTTTGTGGGAACTGCAGAACCAGCCGACATTTACAGTTTCATCCTCAATACTCCCAGCCTTTTCAGTGTAACTGTTGACGGTTTGAGTGCAGATGTTGATGTTGAATTAATTCAAGATCTCAACGGCAACGGCGCAGTTGGATTAGACGATATTATTGCTTCGTCTAACAATTTAGGCACGTCTTCAGAAACAATTGTCAGCAATGGGCCTTTACCTGCGGGGACTTATTTTGTCCGCGTTTCTCAATTTCAAGGCGATACAAATTATGACTTGAGATTGCTAGCCGCTCCTTCTCCCACGCCGCTTGTATGACAGGATGGTCTACAGTCGAAGGCAGCCAAAATTGGAAGGTGGAAGACAGAAGGCAGAATTAAAGAAAAACATATAATTCAATAATTCTGCTGGTTGGTCAGTTAGATGTTGTCCGGTTAATTGCTTCTAATATAATAGTTTGTCGTCAGCTTTTTAAGAGAAGAGAGGACTGAATTCCTCACTACAAACTTAATTATACTTTGTTGACCGGACTTGAGATAAAAAAACAATTCTATCTTCATTCTTCCATCTTCCCTCTTCCATTGGACCGCTCTTTCACTTATTAGTTTCTTACCCCCTGGGAGAGGGCAAAGATTGAACAGGTGCCGGAGGCAAATTAGAGCGACTTCTGGTTAGAGTAGTAGACACCAAAGCATAGCCCAAAACAGCCGGAAGCACGATCGCACTCAGAAACACGATCGCCGCAGCCCAACTCATCGCATTCGAGATCGGGCCGTAATGAGTGCGGTAAGGGTCAAAGGTGGGTAAATTAGGCCTAGGGGCGTCCCGCAGCGCGATCGGACGTTTGAACCGCACTCGCCTGTCGTCGAGCTTTTCGAGCAAAGTCCAGCCAACTTCCGCCTCTTCTTGGCACAGTTTGTGAAAAATCGCAGGATTGCGAAACAAATCGTTGCTAGCCCGCACAATCTTGTACTCCCAAACCGTCAAATCAACAGCATTAGGAGTGGGTGGAGGATTGCCCTTAGAGGGCGCATTTTCAGGCGCATTAAAATTATCTTCTTGAGATTCGTACCGAGTCAAAACTTCCTCCTCCTCGTTGTATTTTTGCCACATAGCCAATTGCTCGCGGCTCACCAATACACCCGCGAGCGCCGCCTCCAAGCCGAGACTGCCAACCATCAAACTCCAAATCAGAATTTCAACCATAAAAGGAGTTAAAAGTTAAAAATCAAAAACTAAAAAGACTCGCTTTTAACTTTCAATCTTTAATTTTCAAATAGCCTTCCACCAGACAATCTGGACCCACCGGGCGCCAAGAAACCCGCTCTAAAGTCAAAGCATCAGTCATTGCGGAAAAGCCCAAATCTCCCACAGGAGTTGGAGACCCTTGACCGCCGACAATTTTAGGAGCAATAAAAGCCATAATTTTTTGAACTGCACCCTCAGCAATTGCCCTCGCCGCCAAAGTGCCGCCACACTCCCAGAGTACAGAAAGAAAAGATCGATCGTACAAATAAGCCATAACATTAGTCGGTGTCAGCGGCGAGAGTTCCACAACTTCCACCCCTTTTGCGATCAAAAATTCCTGAAATTCCGGGTTAACCCCAGGCTCAGTCAGCACCAAAGTAGCCGCCACAGAGGTTTCCCACAACCAAGCCGACTTTGGCAAATCCAGAGTGCGGCTCATCACCACCCGCAGGGGATTATTCCTATCAGGCTGGTGACTCGTCAGTAGGGGATTGTCCAGACGCACCGTATTTCCCCCAACAATCACAGCATCGCAGCCGACGCGCACCCGGTGTACCTCGCTCCGAGCCTCCTCGCCTGTCACCCAAGCGCTGTGGCCGCTACTGGTAGCAATTTTACCGTCCAAAGTCATTGCATATTTCAAAATTCCCAAAGGCCGGCGGTATAAAATTCGGTGAACGAAAGCCTCGTTGAGTTTTTGGCAAGCTTCGCCTTCCACTCCCGCCACCACTTCAATCCCAGCCTCTCGCAACCGGGTCAGCCCAGTTCCAGCGACCAAAGGATTCGGATCGACCATGCCAGCCACTACTTTTGCCACCTTGGCCTTAACTAAAGCTTCGGAACAGGGAGGAGTCCGCCCGTAGTGGTTGCATGGCTCCAGGTTTACGTAGACGGTCGCTCCTTCGGCGAGTTCCCCCGCTTCCCGAAGCGCAAAAACTTCGGCGTGAGGTTGACCGGCACCGGGATGAAACCCTTCGCCGACAATCTTGCCATCTCGGACAATTACAGAACCGACAAGGGGGTTGGGTGCGGTTTTGCCCAGAGCGCGGCGAGCCAATTCTATGCAGCGGCGCATCATGGCTCGATCGAACTCTTGAATTTCGCTGTTTTCCAGTTGTTTTGTACCTGGCTGCTGTCGATTAGCTAAGCTGGCGATCGCTTGAGCGTCCGCCGGAAAAGTTTCCATGAGATTTTGGTATTATATCTATCCCTGAGTGTACTGACTTTGATGCTAATTTTGGCTGCTAGCAGACGATCGATTGCTGCTGGGGCCCACTGTAAGTTACCAGGCTGTCAGGGCAATTTATGGCGATCGGGCAGCTTCTAACCCGATCGCATAGCTTTAAGATTAAGAAACAATAGCAGGTGCTTGAAAAAACAATGAGTCAGGACATGAAGCGGGAATTTGCCAGCCGCGACGAATTAATTGCCTACGTGCGTGAACAGTTCCCCGAAGCCGCCGGCCGGGACAGCAGCGTACCCCCAACCCCAGGCGGGCGGAAAGCAGCCGAGACAGCCCTGCAACAAATTGACCCCAGCAAATACGGCTCAACCCGCAATTTCCTCAACGGTGCGGTAACGCGCTTGTCGCCCTATTTGCGCTACGGGGTTTTGAGTCTTGCGGAAGTCCGGGATGCCGTGCTGGAGAAGGTGCGGCATCAAGAAGAGGCCGTAAAACTTGTCAACGAGTTGGGTTGGCGGGATTATTGGCAGCGACTGTACGCCGAATTGGGCAACGGGATTTGGCAAGACCGCGAACCCTACAAAACTGGTTACACTGCTAAAGATTACAGCGAAACTCTGCCGGAGGATGTCATCGAGGGCACGACTGGTTTGGTTTGCATCGACAGTTTCAGCCGCGAGTTGCGAGAAACTGGTTATTTGCACAATCACCAGCGGATGTGGACTGCCGCTTATCTCGTACACTGGCGGCGCGTGCGCTGGCAAGCCGGATCTCGCTGGTTTTTGCAACATTTGCTAGATGGAGATCCGGCGAGCAATAATCTTTCTTGGCAGTGGGTAGCAAGCACTTTTAGTCACAAACCTTATTTTTTTAATCGGGAAAATTTGGAGCGTTACACTAAGGCGGTTTATTGTCGCGATTGTCCTCTGTATGGGCAATGCGATTTTGAGGGAACTTACGAATATTTGGAAGGAAAGTTGTTTCCTCATGGAGAAAAGGTCGAGCGTAGCGGCGGTTCTAAAAGTTGGGAACGCCCTAAAAAAGGTCGCCGAAATTAAAACTTTATTGGTTGACTGTTGTCTGTTGACGGTTAACTGTTGTAATTAGTTACCAATTCCCAATTCCGCATTCCCAATTCCCAATTCCCAATTCCCAATTCCCAATTCCGCGTTCCCAATTCCCAATTCCCAATTTATGAACAATCCGATTATTTGGCTGCACGGCGACTGTTTGAGTCCTGAAGGTCCGGCTTTTCAAGCGCACCCAGAGGCACCAGCCATCTGGGTTTGGGATGATGCACTGATTGATGAATGGCAGTTGAGTCTTAAACGAATGGTGTTTATTTACGAATGTTTGCTAGAGTTGCCGGTAGTTATTCGGCGGGGCGATGTGGCGGCGGAAGTTATCGCTTTTGCGATCGAATCCGGCGCGAATCAAGTGGTAACTGCGGAAAGTCCCAGTCCTCGGTTTCAGGATATTTGCCGGGAAATTAAGCGATCGCACCCTGTAGAAGTTTTGCCACCCGAACCATTTGTCCACTACGATGGTTACATTGATTTGAAGCGTTTTTCTCGCTATTGGCGCGTCGCTGAAAAATATGTTTTCTAATTGGGAATTGGGAATTGGTAATTGGAAATTGGAAATAGGTGTTATTTTCTCTTCTTCCTTCTTCCCTCTTCCCTCTTCCTTCTTCCTGAAATCCGTTACATCCGTTACATCTTGTACAGTGCTCGTTGCCGAACTTCCCTCTTCCTTCAACTTCCCTTCAAACGCTCCAACAACCATTGAAATCTCGATTCAGCCAAATCTGGATTTTCGACATTTTCCGGGATAGCGCCCTCGTCGTCGGGTTCTTGATATATTAAACCATCACTATCATCGCCGAAGCGTTTAACTGTACCCCGCAGTCTCGACGAAAGAAATTTGGTAATCGCCCGATAAAACCGCAGGGAAAAAAGCACGTCTTGCTCAAGTTTTTCAGTTAGCAGCCGCCGGGGAATTGACAGGATGAGGCACTCTTCAATTGCCGTGACGCTAGCAGAAGGAAGCCTCCCGTCTACAAAAGACATTTCGCCTAACACTTCCCCGGAAATAATTTTTCCAATTTCTTTGTCGCCCAAAGATGATACAGCAACGCTCAAAGTTCCCTCCAGAACTATGTACAGAGCGTCTAAGGGCTTACCTTCGGCGATCAGAGTTGTGCCGGGGAGGACTTGGGTGCGGGTGCCGTTGGCGAGCATCCAATCGATGTCGCGATCGCTCAATTCGCCTAATATCACTAGAACTTTGCTCATAAAGTCAGGTTGAGATGAGATAATTTGTATTTTTTTACTTGTTTAGTTGCGTGCTGTTGTTAGATGGTCAGACCCTGAGCGAAAGCGAAGGCTAAACTTTACAAATAGAACACTAAATTTTACACAATTTTCATAAAATTCAGTAATTTTGACACGATCGACCCACAAATATTTCTCGGATCGGTGGTATTATTCTACATTAATTGTCATGGACTGTGCAGCAGCCGATCGCGTTGTATTAACTGCACTTGCTGTGGACGGCGGGGCTGCCAAAACTGTTTTGAAAGCTTGTTGTCTCTTGGTTTCGAGGCGGTGCGCCCTCAAAAACCGGATTTTTCCGGCGTCGCTGCGAGTGCAGCGCCCCCAAGTACAGAATTGTAGAATGCAAGCGAGACGCGCGATCGAACCCTCAATTAAACAAGATTAAGGGTGAAATCATCCCTAGGATTGATTTTTAGCCGATCGATCTGTAAATTAAAATTAGCCTCTAAACCCACCGTCCGTTCTTGAATCTAATCAGCTTGAGAGTTGACTATTCAACGGTAAAATGGCAATCTAGGAACAACACAACTCATATTTGTGTCTTTTTTTAGCAAAGCTCTCGACGGTCGCCCTCAAACACTTACACTTTTAACACACCCTTCATTGAGGAGTTTCTATGAATAGTCTATTTTCCAAGTCTACTTTTGCGTTAATAAATCTTGCAGCTTTAGCTGTTTGTTGCAGTACCATGTCAGCGAAAGCTGAAACTGGCAACTTGCCCGATGTCGCTACAACTGCAACAATCGCAGCTCAAAATATTGACCAAAGTTCTGAGCCGACGGCAACTTCAGCAGTTAAACCCGACGCAGAAACAACCGCTAGTAATAAAAAAATTGATTCTATCAGTTGGAGCGAACTAACAGAAGCAGCGGAGCCAGCAGCCTCCGAACCGTCAGCGAACTTGCAAGTATCTATTGCTGCACCAGAAAAATCGGAAGCAGCAACATCGGAAATTGCTGAGACAGAAACTGCGCCAAATACCTCCATTGCTGCTGAGACTGAAAAGCTGGAAGAAACCGTTAAAATTCCTGATAATGGTGTCAAAGTGGAGTCAACAGTCGAGACTGCCAAAAAGAGCGATCGACCTACCTCAATTGTTGCCGAGAACAATAATCTGGAAGTAACAGCAACGAAGCAAGAAAAAGAAGTCAAAACAGCACAAGAATTGTTGAGCAATCCTGTCAGCACTTCTGCATCAGCTTTGACAAACCAACCGAAAGTTGCTGAAAAACCGGCAACTGCCTCAGAAGCAACTGAAAAAGTGGCTCAAGGAACTCAAATCCGACCAGGCCGAGCTACTCGTTCTGGGCCCAGCTACATCGGCATTGGCGGCAATCTAGGTTTTGGCGGAGATACAGCATTAGGCGACGGTTCATTTGCGATTATTAGCAAAATCGGTTTGACGAACAATTTGTCGGTGAGACCGAGTGTTTTGTTCCGCGACAACTTAACTGTTCTAGTTCCCGTTACCTTCGATTTTGTATCTCAAGAAACCGTCGAAGTCAGCGAAGATTTTGTGATTACTGCGGCTCCTTATGCAGGTGCTGGCGTGATAGTTTCTACCGGCGATGACGGTCATTTTGGCTTCCTGATTTCGGGCGGTGTAGATGTGCCGCTGTCGAGCAATTTTACAGCAACAGCGGGACTGAATATTGGTTTTGTTGACGGAGCTGAAGTGGGATTGTTAGTCGGTGTCGGCTATACGTTCCCGAATATTGCCAGATAGTGTTGCTGTTTGAGCAAACGCAGGACAAATAAATAGGCGCGGGGTTGGCTGTAGGAATACAGTCAACCCTTTTTGATGATGGAAAATCTGCCAATTCGATTGATGTAGGGTGCGCCACAAGCAGAGAGCGCCGAGATTGATTTTTGTGAAAGATATAATGATGGTTGGATCGATCAGAGATGTTGCGTCATTTTTGTCAAGAACGGGCATCTTCCCCGTTCCACAAAGAGTAGATTTTCTTGTGGGGTGGGCAGGATATCCCGCCCAAAAAAGGATTATTGAGAATGGTGCAACATATGAGATCGATCGCACTTTCTCACAAACCACCCGACAAAACCGTGACTAAAACAGAAATCTTAGCAGCACTCAAAAATCTGACAGCAGAAGAACGCCTAGAAATCATCGAAACAGCTTCGCGGATGATGCGCGAAGAAATAGAAGAAAAAGCCCAGCGCAAAGCCGAGAGAAAGCGGAGACTCAGAGCCGCAGCAGAAGCAGCGGTTCCTTTGTATGAACCAGGAGGGCCGCTGCACGATTTGTGGTCGCCCGACAGCGAACCGTATTTCGATTCAGAGGAAGAATCTGAACGCAGGGGTAGAAACTAATGCGTAAGGGCGAAATTTGGCTTGTCAGACTAGATCCAACGGTGGGAGATGAAATTGGCAAAACTAGACCTGTTGTGGTTGTCAGCGATGATGAAGTGGGAAATTTGCGGCTCAAAGTAATTGTTCCAATTACAGCATGGAACGATCTTTTTTCCCCGCTTGATTGGATGGTGCAGCTCGAACCGACATCAGAAAATGGCTTGGCGAAACTCTCAGCCGCCGATACTTTTCAAGTCCGTTCCGTTTCTCAACAAAGATTTGTCCGACAACTCGGAACCTTGTCCGAGACAATTATGGAAGAAATTGCAGAAGCACTGACAATTGTTCTGGATCTAGATTGAATAACTAGGCAACAGCGTACAAATAGTGTTATTTATAAATAGATTGTACGGCGCGGCGGCCTAAATGATTCCTATACAACTTACACTCAAAAATTTTCTCAGCTATCGAGATGCTGCTTTAGACTTTCGCGGCCTGCACACCGCTTGCATTTGCGGGCCTAACGGTGCTGGCAAATCCTCCCTCTTAGAAGCCATATCCTGGGCACTTTGGGGCTGTTGTCGCAGCGATACAGAAGACGATATCATCCATATCGGCGAAACAGATGTGCGCGTTGATTTCACTTTCTCCACCGGCGGTCAAATCTACCGGGTGATTCGCAACCGCCGACGCGGACAATCGGGAAGTTTGGAATTTCAAGTCAGCTTGAATTCTGCCGAGAGTGAGGAAAAACTTAATTTTCGCACGCTCACAGACAAGGGGCTGAGAACAACTCAGCAAAAAATCCTCGAACACATCAAACTAGATTACGATACGTTCATCAACTCGGCGTATTTGCGGCAGGGGCGAGCTGATGAATTTATGCTCAAAAAGCCGATCGAACGCAAACAAGTTTTAGCCAACCTGCTCAAGCTCGACTCCTACGACACTTTATCCGACCAAGCCAAAGATACGTCCAAACAATTTAAAGCTCAAGTCGAAGTGATCAAACAGAGTTTGCTAACCGTACAAGAGCAACTCCAACAAAAAGAGGCTCTCGCCTCCGAACAAACTCAATTGCAGCAAGCAACCGATTTGCTTCAGCAGCAGCAGCAAGCCGACACAAACGAGTTACAGCAACTGCAACTCCAGCACCACAACCGCCAAACTTGGCAAAAACTCCTCGCCGGCCACCAGCAACAGCACTACAATATCTCTCAAGAATGCCGCCGCTTGCAGCAAGAACTCAGCGCAGCCAAACAGCAGCAAAATGAGCTGCAAGCCCTCCTAGGGCAAGAAAAGGAAATAACAGCAGGCATCGCGTATTTCCACAGCTTGCAAGCCACAGAAGAAACTCTGGCTGGCAAATTCAAGGTTAATCAACAAGCCCAAAATCAGCGTCAGCAATTGCAAGAACAGCAGCGGCAAGAACTGAGCTTTTTGCAAAGCAAAATTCAGCAGTTGCAAGCTCAATTAGAGGTTTTAGAACAAGATGAAAAAGATGTTCTGGAAATTCTCAAACAGCAGCCGGAGGTTGACAAAGGACTCGCACAGTTGCAAGCAGTTCGATCGCGTCTCAACGAACTAGAGCAACTGCAACTGCAAGTTTCGCCGCTGCTACAACAGCAGCAGCAAAAGCAACAAAAGCTCGATCGCGCCCGCGCCGGTTTAACCGCCCGCTTAGAGGAAATCAACCGACAGGTGCAAGTTCAGCAGCAGCAGCGACAACCGCAATTACAGCAGGAAATCTCGGCCATCGCCAATCAAATTTTGCAGTTGGAAAACAAGCGAGTTTATCAGCAGCGAGTCCGCGAAAAAGGTCAAGAAAGGCACGACTTTCTCGGAAACCTGCAAGCCAAAAGCCGCGACTATCAAACCAGACTCGCCGAGATCGACCAAAAACTGCAACTGCTGCGGAAACATGAAGGAGAAACCAGCGCAGGTGAAGGTAAAGCCTCAAATTTTGCGGAAAACGAGCCATCGAATTCGCCTTTAATGGTGCGAGATACAAATTTTGGCAATTGTCCTTTGTGCGATCGACCTTTAGACGAACACTACTGGAATTTGGTAGTCACAAAACACCACACCCAACAGCAGGAAATCTGGAATCAACTGTGGGTTGTGCGCGAACAGTTGGCTGTCTCCGAGCGCGAAATTCAAGTCCTCAGACATGAATACCGCGAACTAGAAGAGGAATTAGCGCCCTACCAAGAATTGCGCGAACGCCGCAGCCATTTGCAAGCACAATTAGATAGCCTGAGCCAAGATGAAAACCGACTGCAAAGTATGCGTCAAGACGCGGCAGAAATAGAGCGGTTGCTACGCACCGGCGAGTATGCAGCCGATGATTTGGGCGAACTCCAGCAAATCGAACAGCAACTGCAACAGCTCAATTACAGCGATCGCAGCCACTCCCTCGCCCGCAGCGAAGAAAAGCGCTTGCGGTGGGCGGAAATTAAGCAAGCTCAAATCAAAGATGCTCAGCAGAAACTGAATAAAATTAATGCTCGCCGCCCGGATTTGCAAACTCAATTAGCCACGGTACAGCAACAGTTAGAACAGCAAAAAAATAGCTCGGAAATACAGCAGCAAATTCTGTCTTTAGATAGATACATTGCAGAAGTTGGCTATAATTTGGAACAGCACGAACACGTCCGCAGCGAAATGCGCCGATCGCAGTTTTGGATCGCCCGTGCCGAAAAATTGCGATCGGCAACTGTGCAGTACCCGCAAGTGCAGCAGCGGGTTAATGAAATAGCAAATTCCATCGCAGTCCGCGATCGAGATTTGCAAGCTGTCAGCGCTCAAACTTCCGCGATGAACCAGCAATTGCAAGAACATCCCGATCCCACAGCCCGCATAAGTGCGATCGAACAGCAAATCAGTCGCCGCCGCCAGCAGCTTGACCAACATTTGGGAAGTCTCGGACGCCTCCAGCAGCAGCAGCAAAATCTGGAAAACCTGCAAGTTCAGCTAGTAGCTCAAAAAGAGCAAATGCAAGTTGCAAAACGCCAGCAGCGAGTTTATCAAGAGTTGGGCCAAGCATTTGGTAAAAACGGCATTCAAGCTTTAATGATTGAAAATGTTTTGCCTCAACTCGAAGCGGAAACAAATCAGATATTGTCGAGATTGAGCGCTAATCAATTGCACGTTCAATTTATTACTCAGCGGGCTTCTGCTTCTAAAAAAGCAACTAAATTGATTGACACTTTAGACATTTTAATTGCTGATGCTCGCGGTACTCGCGCCTACGAAACTTACTCTGGCGGTGAAGCTTTTCGGATTAATTTTGCGATTCGGCTGGCGCTGGCGAGACTGCTGTCTCAGCGGGCGGGTACGGCTTTGCAAATGTTGATTATTGATGAGGGATTCGGGACTCAGGATGCGGAAGGGTGCGATCGGCTGATTGCTGCAATTAATGCGATCGCCTCCGACTTCGCCTGCATCCTCACCGTTACCCATATGCCCCACCTGAAAGAAGCTTTTCAAGCCAGGATTGAAGTAAGCAAAACTGCTCAGGGTTCTTCCATCAGCTTGTCAATTTAAAAGGGTTGATGAGCCGGATGGAAAGGGGAGAAGAAAAACAGTTAAAAATATCAGTATTTTCACCTTCTGTTTTCTTTGGGGTTTCGGTATTTTCACATTCTGTTTTCTGGATAAGTCCCTAATGCCTTCGGTTGTACTACTTTCAAACCAGAAGGCAACTGTATGCCCGTGCGCCAAACCATAATGGAATTAGTCATTGCCAATCTAAAATCTAAAATCTAAAATAGTATTAGTCCTCGCCCCCATGGGCTTTTTTGGGCTGCTGACTTTGTTCAAAAAGCTAAATTGAAAATAAAATTATAGAATAAGAATGGCTCAAGCTATTTATAAATTTTTATTGTTCTGTCCCCTCCCTGGGAATTTGGATATTGCCACAGATGACAACAGACTCTTTCAACCTGTCTCTCCTAGAGCGGGCGATCGCAGCGTCGAACAACAGCGTCTTAATTGCTGATGCTCGCAAGCATGACACACCTATTATCTACTGCAATCCTGCTTTTGAGAAACTGACGGGTTACAGCCGCGAAGAAGTTATTGGACGCAACTGCCGATTTTTGCAGGGTCCCGATACCGATCGGGCCGAATTAAACAAACTCCGCCACAGCTTGCAAGCGGGAACTGAAATTCAGGTAGTTCTCAAAAATTATCGCAAAGACAAAACTCCTTTTTGGAACGAATTAATGGTTTCCCCCATCTTAGACGATGAGGGAAAATTAACTCATTTTATCGGAGTTCAGAACGATATTAGCAAAAGAGTAGCAGCCGAAACAGCCAGGGAAGAAAGCGAAGAAAGATTGCGCGCGATCGCCAGTACGACTCCCGTTCCCATGTTAATTACGCGCCTAGAAGATAGCGTTATTTTGTATGCAAATCCTGCTCTAGGTAAAAGTTTAGGTTTGAGTTACGAACAACTTATCGGACGCAAAAAACTGGCACTTTATGCCAATATCAATGACCGCCGTCAATTGATAGGTTTAGTCAAACAAAACGGCTTTAGCGACAGCAAAGAAATCTGCCTCAAGAAAGCAAATGGCAGTTTGTTTTGGGTAAAAATGTCGATGCGAGCGATTAATTTTAATGGCGAAGCCGCAATTTTATCGGCATTTTACGATATTACCGATCGCGTAGAAGCAGAAACAGCACTACGGCAAAGCGAAGCCAGGTTTCAAAAACTGGTTGCCAACGTTCCGGGAATGATTTATCAATTTCAGTTAGCAGCAGACGGTACTGTGTCATTCCCCTACGTCAGTTCCGGCTGCCGCGAACTCTGGGAATTAGAACCAGAGGTACTCCAAAATTCAGCTATTCCTGCTATAGAAATGATTCATCCAGAGGATGCGCCCAGCTTCCATGAATCAGTTGCTATCTCAGCTAAAACTTTAGACCCTTGGCGGTGGGAAGGCAGATTTGTTTTTCCGGGCGATAGAATTAAGTGGATTAGCGGGGCTTCGCGACCCGAACGGGGGGAAAATAATAACATTATTTGGGATGGTTTGTTGATTGACATTAGCGATCGTAAACTTGCAGAATCAGCACTGCGGCAAAGCGAAGCCAGATTTCAAAAAATGGCCGCCAACGTGCCGGGAATGATTTATCAATACTTGCTACATCCCGACGGTTCCGATAAATTCATTTATGCCAGTTCAGGCTGTTGCGAACTCTACGAATTAGATCCAGAAAAAGTTCAAGAAAACTCGGATTTAATGTGGTCAACGGTGCATCCAGAAGACCTAAAAGTCCTTTTAGAATCAATCGCAATTTCCGGCGAAACTTTAAAACCTTGGATATATGAATGGCGGATCGTAACGCCATCTGGAAAACTGAAATGGATTCGCGGCATCGCCCGCCCCGAAGCGCAATCTGGGGGCGACATACTGTGGGAAGGAGTGACAATCGACATCAGCGATCGCAAGCTAGCAGAAATCGCCCTCAGCGAGTCAAAAATCGCCCTGCAAGAAGCCAACCAAGAACTTGAAAAGCGCGTCCTCGAACGTACCGAAGCCTTGCAAACATCCCAAAATATGCTGTGGTTGGTAATCAATAATATCCCTCAGTTAATCGCCTGGAAAGATCGAGATTTAGTTTACTTGGGAGGTAACAAAAACTTTGCTAAAGTCGCAGGTTTCAATCACCCCAGCGAAATCGCTGGTCTCACCGACTTCGATATGCCCTGGAAGCAGGAAGAAACAGAAGTTTTTCGAGCCTGTGACAGCCGCATCATGGCAACCAACACCCCAGAATATCACATCATAGAATCCAAAATGCAAGCCGACGGCACCCAGTGCTGTCTGGATACAAATAAAATACCTTTACACGACAACTCCGGCAATGTAGTCGGCATTTTGTCTACGTTTGAAGACATCACAGATCGGCTTTCCCTAGCAGCTAAAGTCCGTGCCAGCGAGGAACTATTTCGCACAATTTTTGAAGATGCACCAATCGCTATATACTTAGCTAACTTAGATGATAACAAGTTAGTGAGAGTCAATAAAACTTATTGCGAAATGCTGGGATATACCATAGCAGAATTGCTCAACAAAACTTTTATAGAACTTGGGCATCCCGACGATTCTCCAAAAAATATCCAAGTTGCTGATGCTCTCGAACGGGGAGAAATTACTCACTATCAAATCGAACTCCGCCAAATTACAGCTACAGGTAAAATTGTTTGGGTAAATGTGACAGCTACTTTAATTCGAGACGGCGAAGGAAAACCTATTTACAAATTAGGGATGATAGAAAATATAACAAACCGCAAAATTTCCGCCGCCGCACTCCAAGCTTCCGAATCTCAGTTAAGAAAACAAGCCGCCCAATTGCAAGAAGCCTACGAACAACTACAAAACGCTCAAATCCAATTAGTTCAATCCGAAAAAATGTCGAGCCTCGGTCAGATGGTGGCTGGCATCGCCCACGAAATCAACAATCCCGCAACTTTTATTAACGGCAATATTTCTCACACTGACAACTATTTTCACGATTTAGTTGAACTGTTAAGTCTCTACCAGGAACATTACCCGTCCCCAGTGCCTCAGATTGCTAGAAAAATTAAGGACTTAGAGTTAGATTTTCTGAAGGAAGACTTGCCAAAAATGCTAAATTCCATGAGATTAGGAGTAGAAAGAATCAGTAAAATTGTGTTGTCGCTGCGGAACTTTTCGCGACTGGATGAATCAGAAATGAAGTTGGTAGACGTTCATGAAGGAATTGACAGTACACTTTTAATATTGCAGCACAGATTGCATCATGCAAATATAAAAAGCCGGATTGAAATTATTAAAGAATACGGAAAAACATCCAAAATTTACTGTTGTCCGGGTCAGTTAAACCAGGTATTTCTCAATATTATCAGCAATGCGATCGACGCTCTAGAAAACCAACCGCAACCTCGGACGATCGTGATTCGCACCCTCATGAAAAAAGCCGATCTGAAAAGCCACAGTAAAAACCAGCTCTGTGATGGCGATCGCATTGTAATTTGCATCGCCGACAGCGGTCCGGGAATGACCGAAGACGTTCGGAAGCGGCTATTCGATCCCTTCTTCACCACCAAACCTGTAGGGTCTGGAACTGGCTTGGGATTATCCATCAGCCATCAGATTGTGGTAGAAAAACATAAGGGAAGCCTGCGGTGCATCTCAGCGCCCGGACAGGGAGCGGAATTCTGGATTGAAATCCCCTGCTGAGCGATCGGAAATTAATTTAAAAGTTTCAAGATATAACTTTTAATTCCCCATTGCCGTCGGTGCTTGAGTTATCAGGGTTTTGAATTAACCGCACTCAGAGGCCGGAACAAATCGCACTCAGCGGTGTGCTAATCTGCTGCCCTTATTCGCTAGGCAAATATGCTGAAAAAACTACCTTTATCCTGGTCTCGCTACATTCCAGCCGCGTTGACGCTAGGTTTGGGTGTGGGACTGTCGCTTCTGGCATTCGCCTTGGTTTGGGACTGGGAAGACAAGCGCCGCGACTACGAAATGCAGCGCCGCATCGACGATATTTCGATCGGCATCGAACGCCAGCTCAACTCCGACTTAGATACTGTTCTCGCCCTCAGCGACTACATGAAAGCCTTCAGCGCCGTCGAGCGTTCCTCTTTTGCTCGGTTTGTCGCCCGTCCCCTATCCGTCCACCCCAGCCTGCAACTCCTGGCTTGGGCCCCCCGCGTCCCCACTTCCGAGCGCCGCAACTACGAAACCAAAGCTAGAAACGAAACAGAGCCCAGCTTCGAGATTACAGAGCGCGGCCCGCGAGGAGAACTCCGCAAGGCTCTCCAGCGTTCCGAATACTTCCCGGCTTTCTACGTCGAACCACCAGCCGGAAACGAGACAGTATTAGGCTTTGACCTCGCCTCCCACCCAGAAATCCGCGTCGCGCTCGATCGAGGGCGCGATACAGGAGAAATGATTGTCACCAACTACATCGGCTTAACTCAGAGCAATTCCCCGGAACAGGGTCTTTTGGCCATAGTTCCGATTTACGAAAACAGCAGTCAACCAACTACGCTGGAATCCCGCCGCCAACTGCTACAAGGATTTGTTCTGGGCGTATTTCGAGGCAAAGATATTTTCCAAACCTCTTTAAAAGGACGCAATACCGACTACCTCAATATTTATCTCGTTAGCGATGCTCCAGACAAGCAAGAAGCAGCGTCGCTGTTACCGCCAACGGGGAACTCAGCTCTCAAAAATCTCCCTGCTGAGAGGCGAATTCAGCAATTTGCGGTGCAGTTCCAATCCGCCAGCCAACAAGTGCTTCCAGCATCAGCCGCTGCGAAACCCTCTCTCCTGCAAAACTGCCCGATTCTTGACAATCCAGGCCCGAACTATACAGCTTGCAGAAGGCGGCTGAAAATTAGCGGCCGCCAGTGGTCTATGTACGTGTCAGCAACCCCGGAAATTCGCCGGATTCGCAAGCACTGGCGCTCTTGGGGAACTCTGACGATGGGGATGCTGTGGACTCTGATTCCGGTGACATATATGCTGACAGCTTTGAGCCGCACCGCCCAAATCGAAAAGCTAGCCCGAGAAAGAATTCGCCAAGCCGAACAGTTGCAGGCTGCTTACTTACAGTTGGAACTCGAACAAGCTAAATCCGAGCAACTGCTGCTGAACGTTTTGCCGGCAGCGATCGCTCTGCGCTTGAAGGACAACGAACACAATATCGCCGAAAGTTTTGCGGAAGTGACTGTGATGTTTGCCGACATTGTGGGGTTTACAGAGCTTTCGTCGAGAATTTCAGCGACGGCGGTGGTGGAAGTGCTCAACGATATTTTTTCGGCTTTTGACCACTTGGCCGATCGCCACGGTTTGGAGAAAATTAAGACTATTGGTGACGCTTACATGGTTGTCGGCGGTTTGCCTACGGCCCGAGACGATCACGCCGAGGCGGTTGCGAACATGGCGATCGATATGCTGCACGAAATTCGGCTCCTGAGTTTAGAACATTCGGAACCTTTCAGCATTCGGATTGGGATTAGCAGTGGCCCTGTCGTTGCCGGCGTCATCGGCTTAAAAAAGTTTATTTACGACCTCTGGGGCGACACAGTAAATATTGCTTCGCGCATGGAATCCCACGGCATTACTGGCTGCATTCAAGTCACGGCCGAAACCTACCAGCTATTAAAAGATAAATATACTTTTCAGAAGCGCGGCGCCATTCAAGTTAAGGGCAAGGGATATATGGTTACTTATTTACTGACTGGGAAAAAAGATTATTAATCCAGCCCAAAAACGGATACAAGCCTCCGACTCCCCGATCGAGTAAGACTTTCAATCGCCAAGCTAAAATAGTGTAAGCTCAAGGTATTCTATCACCCCTGCACCAACCGAGGAAAAACCATGACGACGCTGCTAATTCAAACCGAAAGCGTCCCACTGACGGTCAATTTCCCTGCGATCCAATCGATGACTGTTGAACAGTTCTATGAATTCTGTATAGTTAATCGCGATTTGAGAATTGAGCGTACTGCCAGTGGGGAAGTCATTATCATGTCACCAGCCTTTTCAGATACAGGGAACCGCAACATTAAAATTGCTCAGCAACTTGCGAACTGGGCAGAAGAAGATGGCACAGGTGAAACGTTTGACTCCAGTGCAGGCTTTACCTTGCCGAATGGAGCAACCCGATCTCCCGATGCCTCCTGGATTAAACTAGAGCGCTGGAATGCCTTAAGTGAAGAACAAAAAGCCTCCTTCGCACCCATTTGTCCTGACTTTGTGATTGAATTGCGGTCTGCTAGTGACACTCTCAAGGGATTGCAAAACAAGATGCAAGAATATATTGAGAACGGTGTATCCCTCGGCTTTTTGCTCGATCGCAAAAACAGAAAAGTCTATATTTACCGTCCCAATCGCGAACCGGAAATCTTGGATAATCCTGAAACAGTCAGCGCAGATCCAGAGTTACCGGGATTTGTCTTGCGGATGGCAAAAATCTGGTGATTTAGATCGTTAAACCATACTCAAAGACATCAATTCATCTGTCATTTCAAAATTCGCCGTCACGCTTTGCACGTCGTCCAAATCTTCCAGTGCATCCATTAACTTCAGGAGCGATCGAGCTTTTTCTGGAGTGTCTATTTCCACTGTCTTGCTCGGAATCCAGCGATTTTCCGACTGCAAAAATGCAAATTTTTTTTGTTTCAAATGACACTCCCCACTCTTTCATAGACTGGGATTATTGGTTCATAGATCCCTTATTTTTTAGCTCGAATCACTAAATCAATTAACTGTTATCGTCCCAGAGTTTTACCCCATTCGCTTGAGCCAGTTTGAGTATTGGATTTGACATTTCCGGGCGTGAAGGCACCGAGTAGTTTGCGATCTAGCTTAGACTTCAGTTTGTACTTCAGTGGCTTCCGATACCCCATTCTAGATAGAAGTTTGCTACGCTTGCTTTTGAGCTTGCTTTCTTTTGCTCAAAACAGCCCGTTGAATTGTCAGCAAAATTTTCCCCTCTTGTTCATTAATTTCACCGTCAGCCTCGATCATCTCAGTGCATCGCTTTAAAAGTGGTTCGGCAAAGTCGAGTTCGAGTTGTGCGAGTAAAATATCCAACTTGGGAGGCAATTTAGACTTATTTTTCACAGCTTCAATCTCAGCTAAAGATTTGGGATTTAAATTCGCCGCTTGTAATTGAGGTAATAACTCATCCCATCGGGTGAATTTTTGGGTGGTATAGACGACATACACCAAAATCCAATCCATCACCGTTTCTTGTGCGATCGCTGTCTCTAAATATTGCTCACTTTCCGCTTGCAATACCTCTTGTAAATCTTCGAGCTTGGTTTCGATTTTCGAGGAATCGATATCGGCTTCATAAAACCGACAAGCACCGTATCCCAGCGCGTAAATCATTGTCGCACTGGCGCTAGCATTAATTACCGCACCCGCCAAGGGAATATTGCTGACAAGCGTAACTCCAGCTTCGATCGCTAAATTGCTACCCAAGGATAAACCGAAAATAGCTACAACTTCTTTTTGGCGATCGCTCGATTGCAACTCCTTTCCATAGGCGGCAGCTATTTGATAAACCAACTCCGCGGATAACACCGTCATTGCCGCTAAATCCATGCCAGCCAATGCCAAAGCTGCGCCCGGCACTAAACTGCTAACCAAGCCACTTCCTGCAGCTAGCAAGGCTTTTTCCACCATTAAGCGATGTGCGATTTCTTGAGGTTTCTCGTGAGGATATTGGCGCTGCAACTCTCGAACTTGCGCCTCGGCAGTCACGACATCAACTTTATCGATCGCACTAACTAACCAGTCGATTTTGAAATTTTCAGTCAGTTTTTTTAGGATAGGACTCTGGGAAATCGAACCGAGGGCTGAACCAAAAAAATTGGGAAATTGGAGTGCTGCACTTCCGGCATTCCCTACCGCATTCCCCACCGCACTCGCCGTATTAACAACAATCTCACCTCCAGCACTGCTTGCTGCATTCCCCACCGCACTAGCCGTATTAACAATCGCACTTCCGGCATTCCCTACCGCATTGCCTACCGCACTCGCGGTATTAACAATCGCACTTCCGGCATTGCCTACCGCACTCGCGGTATTAACAACAATCGCACCTCCAGCACTGCCTGCTGCATTCCCCACCGCACTCGCGGTATTAACGATCGCACTTCCGGCATTCCCTACCGCACTCGCGGTATTAACAACAATCGCATCTCCAGCACTGCCTGCTGCATTCCCCACCGCACTCGCTGTATTAACAATCGCACCTCCAGCACTGGCTGCCGCATTCCTTACCGCACTCGCCCTTGCAGAGACGGCTCCGAAAACGGAACCGAACCAATTGGATTTATCCCCTGGTTCAGCCTGCACATTTGATTCGGATCGATCCTTGGTTTCTGATACTTCGGTTGCTGAGAGAACTTCTTCTGAGTGGGTGCTGTCTCTTTTGCTTTCGTTGTTATCTAGCATGGCTTTACTGTGGGTTGAGATTTTCAATGCAGCTTTTTCAGCAATGCGTTGTATTGACACTCCCCACTCGCGTACAGATAGGGATTCGTTTCCTGGTAATAGTGTAGCGCGATCGTCCCGCTGGCGAGTTTTCGTCTTTTGCAGTGTCAGCAGGACGATCAAGATCCCTCATCTTTAAAGCATTAAACCATACTCAAAGACATCAATTCATCTGTCATTTCAAAATTAGCTGTCACGCTTTGCACGTCATCCAAATCTTCCAGTGCGTCCATTAACTTCAGGAGCGATCGAGCTTTTTCAGGAGTGTTTATTTCCACTGTATTGCTGGGAATCCAGCGAGTTTCCGACTGCAAAACTGCAAAATTTTTTTGTTTCAAAACATCAGCCAGTTGTTCCAAATTAGCCACGCTTGTAAATACCTCTGCACCTTCAGTATCCTCATCAATTAATATCAAATCATAAGATTCCGCAGCCGCCTCTAGCGACGCTTCAAACAATTGTTCCTCATCAATCGGGCCGCGTACCGTACAAACTCCTTTGTTGTCAAACATCCAGCCCACACAACCAGTTTCGCCCAAGTTTCCGCCATTTTTAGTAAAAGCTTCTCGCAAGTCAGCCGCTGTGCGGTTGCGGTTGTCTGTCAGCGCTTCAATCAGAATAGCAACTCCGCCAACGCCGTAACCTTCGTAGCGAATAGCTTCTAAATCCGAACTTCCCCCGGCCAAGCCCGCACCTTTGGCGATCGCCCTTTCTATGTTTTCATTAGGAATACTCGCCGCCTTCGCTTTTTCTATAGCCGTCCGCAGTTGAAAATTCCCAGCGGGATCGGGAACTCCGCTGCGGGCCGCGACAATAATTTCGCGAGATATTCTAGCAAAAACTTTGCCTTTAACCGCATCAACTCTAGCTTTTTGGCGTTTAATATTCGCCCACTTACTGTGTCCTGCCATACCGATTTAAGCTTTTCGATTTAAAATGTGCGATCGAGATTAAACAATAACACCCAGATTCGGACTAATCAGATTAACGTAGGGTGCACCTCGGCGCACCTTACACACATAGCATAAAATGCGATTTTTGGCACGAATCTCAACTTTAATTAAACCGGATCGCGGCTTCAGAGTCAGTCAAGTGAGAAGTATCGCCATTAAGTGCGATCGACCATTCTCCCTCACCCCGCACCACTTTCACCAAACAGCACAAAGAAGCGTTAATTTCCGTTTCAGCACAGCCCGCCAGCCCGATCGCAGTTCCTAAAACCGACGCACCGTGACCTACTAATAACATATCCTCGGGAAACTCAGCCGCGAGGCGTTTAGCAGTTTCCCCCGCCCTTTTGAAACAAGCTTCCACGGTTTCGGGATAATTAGCAATACCGCCTTTGTAGGAAGCATCAATCCTGGGAAAGCGCCGGCACAAAGCTTCGACGGACTCAGTTTCCGGCATTTCTGTCATCCATTCAGGATTCAGCCATTCGCACAGTCCCCACTCTAGTTTAATTGACAAATCGAGAGCTTCGGCCGCGTGATTTGCTGTTTGGACAGTTCGCAAAAAAGGGGAAGCAAAAATATGAGAAATTCCTTCACCCTTGAGGCGATTGGCGAGTTGTTTAGCTTGAACGTGACCGTCTTCGGAAAGGTGAGGATCGTAGCGGCGTTCTGCGGTGAGAAACCAGTCGGGGTTAACGAAGTCGATGCGGTTTCCGTGTCGTGCGATCCAGACTGTTTGCGGCATGAGTTGGTTTGAGTTTGGCTTCTAGGTGTAATATCATATCAAAGTTGGGTAATTTGATTTGTTGCGAAGCTATTGATGAGATTTTTTTAACAGCAGAGGCAGGCAGATAGAAGCAGATGGATGGTGGATTTGGTAATGGGTGATGGATGCGCTCGTGTTTTTAAATTTACAGTGGATTTTGTCATGTATTCAAAATCAGGTACGCAAGCGAGCTTGTTCTCAATCTCTTAAAAAAGTCGCAAAATATCTTGAAAGACATCTGCGTTAATCTGCTGTTTTCCGATCGAGGAAAAATTTATAAAATAAGTCTAGTCACCCTATTGCTATTTCATTCCGCGTGGCGCGGACGACAGTTTGTGTAGCCATTACATTCGCCCTCTAACTCGCAGCATCTTATTCCCGCCTTTTTGAAACTCATAAGGAGCCTCTTGAATTTCTACACTAAAACTTCTCTTTTTCAATTCTACGATCGTCGGATTTAAGTGATCGGATTCTTCCCCGCTAAAACTCTGCAATAGAGGGAATACCCGGACTTCCTTCGCAACCCGACACATTTCTATAATCGCTTCGAGATGAAATTCTTCGGAAAGCAGGTGAGAATAAGCAAATAAGAAATGGCTGCACAAAGCTAAATCGAATTGACCGTTCTCGAACGGCAAAACTGGCAGCTCAGCATTCAGGTAGCGGCCTTGCTGCAAGCCTGATGGAAAATCTTCTAAAAATTCCTGCATCGCCTTCATTCGCACTTCGCCTAGCTGGTAGGGCGATTCAAAATTGTTCCACAGGTAGCCGTCTAAATTGGCCTTAACACCGTCAATCACAGTTTGATATGTTTCTTGGATGCGATCGCCAATTTCCACCGCAGTAAACTGATAAACTGGATCGCAAGAAATTACCTTTTTACCTTGGCGAGTCATTTCGGCATTGAAACTTGCCGGGCCGGCGGCACAATCAAGAATGTTTAGCTTGAGGTCACTTGATGTCAAGCTAAACATTCCTATGTATTCATCCAAGCAGCGTCCCCAGGGAATTACTCGGTCGAGTTTTAGTGACACTTGTCTTTGTCCTGCAGAGAGAATTATTTAATATTTTACCTCTAATACGGGCGTTTTTTTTATCCATTTCCTTGGCGGGTTGATTTGTATCCCGAGTTATGTATGAAGAATTTTGCTCAAACGAGATCCTAATCCTGATAACAGTTGGCGGGCTTTACAGTTTCTTTATAAACAAGGTACAAAATAGTTAAGTGCGATCGCACAATTTTTATGCTTCTACCTGTGGATTTTGCAGCGAAGCGAGGCTACACTGGACAGCAGGGAAAATAAACTAAAATCCACTAGCTAAATCGCTCTTGTTCATTGGCAGGCTGCAACCAGGGAAGAAAGATGAAACATACCGTTCAAACCGCTACAAGTCTGAGTTTTTCAGCACTCCTGGTGCTATTGAGTTCGCTGCCCAGTATAGCTCAGTTGCCTGCCATTAGAAATCCTGCTGCCACTCCTAACTCAAACCAACCGATAGTACCGCCGCCGCCACCTCGGGGTGTAAGTTTGCCGCCGATCGGCAATTCTGGTTCGCTGACACCAGAAGCAGCTTATACTTTAGGCCCGGGCGATCGCATTGCTTTAGATATCTTCGGCGTTCCTGAATTCAGCAAGGAATATCAAGTGTTAGTTGACGGGACGCTCAATTTGCCTATCATTCGCAGCGTATCAATTCAAGGGTTGACCCTGCAACAAGCCGCTAATGTAATTACCCAGCGCTACGAACCCTTCATCAATGTTCCCGTTGTTACCGTGACAGTGATCGTCGCTCGCCCCCTAAATATAGGTCTTGCGGGTGAAGTTACTCGCCCGGGTTCCTACAAGATTAATCCCACTAGAGAAGGAGGAGGAGTAAAATTCCCGACTTTGATGGAAATGCTGCAACTTGCACAAGGGGTGACATCAGCAGGAGATATGCGAAATGTCCAAATTCGTCGTCCCCGCAGAGGCGGGCCGGAGCAAGTTACTAATGTTGATTTGCAGGATTTTTTAGACACGGGAAATTTGCGTCAAGATGTCACCATTCGAGATGGAGATACAATTTTTGTACCGACAGCAAGGGCTCTGAATACTCAAGAAGTTCGTCAAAGAGCCAGTGCTAATTTTTCCGCTGATATTACTAAACCAATTGGGGTGGTAATTGTCGGGGAAGTAAACCGGCCGGGGCCTTATACTGTATTTGCTTCGGATGTGCGATCGAGCAACCAACAAACCGAGTTGAGTTTTGTATCTATCGACCAACAGCAAGGAGCCGTTGTAGGCTTACCCACAATAACTAGAGCACTGAAAATTGCTGGTGGTATCACTACAGAAGCTGACATTCGCCGCGTGCAAATCCGCCGCCGAGTCAGAGGTGGCAATGAACAAACTATCATGGTAAATCTGTGGGATTTGCTGCAAAAAGGCGACGCCACTCAAGATATTTTGCTGCAAGAAGGAGATAGCGTAATTATCCCGACAGCAGCTACTGTAGACTTGGCTGAAGTTTCTCAAGTCGCAAATAGCAGTTTTTCTCCGAACGCGATTAGCATCAATATTGTAGGAGAAGTAATTAGGCCTGGCGCTTTGCAGGTGCGGCCTAGTACCTCCCTTCACCAAGCTTTGCTCACCGCAGGCAGTTTCAATCAATTACGAGCTAAAAAAGACAAGGTAGAACTCTTGCGTTTGAACCCCAACGGTACTGTTTCTCGCCGCACGATAGAGGTAGATTTTGCTCAAGGGTTGAATCCTAATAATAACCCCACTCTCCGCAACGACGATGTGATTCTGGTAGCGCGATCGGGCTATGCTAGGGTAGGAGACAATATTAACAGTTTCTTGCAGCCAATAACAGGAGTTGCAAGTGGGATCAGCGCTGTTAGTGGCGTTCTTACTGGGTTTCAAGCAACTATCAACGCTTTTCAAAACTTATTTTTGGGAGGGGATTTCGAGCGGCGAAATCAGCTCAGACAGATTCGCCAACAAGATGCAGACAGACAAGAGCAACGTGAAGACAGACAGCTACAAAGAGAGCTAGACCGTCAAGATAGACTACAGCAAGCAGAAGACAGAAGACTGCAACTTGAAGACAGACAGCGGCAAATAGATATTGAAAATCAGCGACTTCAGATTCAAAATCAACAACTTCAGCTTCAGCAGCAGCAGCCACAACAAATTCAGTCTACTCCTTAGACATGATAATTAAGCCCACCTAAAAAACAGAATACCCAGATACCCGACTTCTTGTTTAAGAAATCGGGTATCTAACAGACCAATCGAAAGATGTGCGCGTTTCTGAGGGAGAATTCAAAATATTTAACAAAACTTTCCTGTATATATCTAAACCTTTAGGATTGAGGTGAACGCCGTCAATTGTTAAATCTTCATTCAGAGCTTTTTCTTTAAACAACGCTTGTATATCGCTAGATTCCACGGTCACATTTTCGTCGGCGGCTACTTTATTGATGAGAACATTGATTTCGTCAACTCTGGCAATTGTTCCGGCAAATTTAGGATTGTAGCTGGCGGCAAGAGTTGAGTAAAAAGCAGGAATCAGAATAATTTGTTTTGTTCCGATCGATCGCATCACGGCGATCGCCTCTTTTAAATTACTAACAAACTGCTCATCGCTAATGCCGTACATAGCATCATTTGTGCCGATCGCCACAATCGCTTTTTCGCAGGTAAACCGAAGCGGCACTACAAGTTTAAGCTGTTCTAGCAGCGAGACTGAACTCATCCCTCCGATCGCAAAATTAAAATTTTCTGCTCCCAAAGAGTCTCCCAGAGCCGAGGAAATAGAATCGCCCCACACACACCCTTGATATTGCCGATCTTTAATTTGTTGTACCTGATTGTACACAGCAACTTGCCACCACAGTGCAGAACTAACTGTATCACCCGAAGGTTGCGGGTTAGCTAACACCCGAAAGGGGATATACGCCGATAAAAACAAAGCCAACAGGACGGAAAATAACCTAAATTTAACTTTCATAAAACTTGCTAATTTTGCTGCTAGTTTAGTTTATGCTATTCCTTTGACCAACAGTCAGGATTTATGCAAATTTAGCGAAATTGCGCTCCTCTTTTCATGATAATTAATCAATCTTTCGCCCCCAACAACTCCTGCTGCAAAACCTGATTTAATTTGCCGCTGCGAAACCCCTCCAAATCCAAAGTCGCGTACATAAAACCAAACTCCTGAAACACCGCAACCAAAGCAGGCAAATCCGTATTTAGCACAAACTCCCGAATCTCCTCTGCCGGTAACTCAATGCGCGCCGTATCTCCCTCCGATCTCACTCGCAAATTTTTCAGTCCCAACTGGCGCAAATACCGTTCAGCGCGCCCCACTCTTTGCAACTTTCTAACGGTGATTTCTTCACCGTAAGGAAAGCGCGAACTCAAACAAGGTTGAGCGGGTTTGTCCCACCAAGGCAAACCCAATTCTTTTGCCAACTGCCGCACTTCAAATTTAGTGATTCCTACTTCTGCTAAGGGCGATCGCGCACCGCGTTCCTTGGCCGCCTGAATTCCGGGACGGTAATCCTTTAAATCGTCAGCATTAACCCCATCTACCACATAAGGATAACCCTTTGCTAGTGCTAGGGGTTTCAAAGTATCGTGCAGTTCGCTTTTGCAGAAATAGCAGCGGTTAACCGGGTTAGAAGTGTAATTGGGATTTGCCATTTCCTGAGTTTCTACTTCCTCGTGGGCAATCCCAATTTCTGCTGCTTGAATGCGCGCATCTTCTAAATCTTCTGGCAGTAAAGACGGGGAAACTGCCGTCACTGCCAAAGCGCGATCGCCCAACACATCAAAAGCGATTTTGGCTACCAAAGTGCTGTCAATTCCGCCGGAGTAGGCAATCAAAGCCCGTTCCATCTGTGCGAAAATATCTTTTAATTGTTCTAGTTTTTGTATTAACATAATTTCACCTTTTTTTACGAACATATAAGTAAGAAAGCAAACTCAATAAAGAAGAATGAAGAAAGCATATATCGAGCGGGTTCCTTTCTTCCCTCGAACCACTTCTTTCTTCCGACGGACATCGACTTCTAATGCTATTCTGGATCGATACCGAGGGCTGCCAATCGAGCCAAAAGTTCTTGATTTCGCTATCTTTCCTGTTCCAGCAGCGTCTCGGCTAACTCTTTGTCTTGCTGTCGGCGATCGGCTCGCTGGCGTTCATCTTCTGCCCGCTGGCGTTCCTTTTCTGCCCTTTCTTTCGGCCACAAAAGCAGTTCTCCTTCAGCATTCCACCAACGCAGCCAATATCCCGTTCTACCTTCGCGAGTTCCCTGCGACACACCCAAAAATAGATTTAATCCAGGTATTAAATAACGGCCGTTTTCATCAGGATTTTGATTGTCATAACGCTCTGATTCAAGCGCATAAACTTCTATTCTGCCTGTCTGCGGTCGAAAAATGACATAGCGAGGAACTTTGATTACTTGTTCGCAAAAAAAACACTTGCCGATTTCTTCTGTGTGTTCGACAGAGTATTCGTCGCCGTAAGTAGCTAATAGAAATTCCATCACTACAAAAGGGACAGTTCCTTCGGTATGAGGGGTGTAACTGCGGCGGGGATAGTTGTGAGGCCAAGGTTGAACCGGCTGCACGTACATCCAGTCTGGGGCTTTGCAAATAGTGTGATCGTCCACAGCAGCACACAAACCAAAATTAGAAACTATTAGTGCGTCTTGCATTAGTTCCGGGGAATCCATTACATACTGGCGCAAACCCTTAGAGATTAAAGGATGTTCTATATTTTCCACGGGGTCGTCTGGTAGGATGAAATCCTCGGGTAGCAGCGGCCAAGTAATCTTGAGCTGCGATATCGGTTTGTGAATTACAGTATTCATAAGTCACCTCATTTTACCACTAAAATTTTGAGTTTTAGTCGAGATTGGCTATCAATAACCTTTTCTATATCTTAGCGCGCTAATTTGATAATAAAATTGTTTGTAGTAATGACGAAAATCCTCACTACAAACAGTTACCCTGAAAGTGCCGACTGCGAGTTTTAAAATTCCCGGCGGGAAAATATGGCGATCGCAATTGACAACAGCAGCACCACATACAGCAAACCGTAGCCAGCATCTGTAATCAAACCTGCCAAGTAAGGAACTTGTCCGTAAACAGCATCGTTTCTCAAATTGAATCTGGCTAAATCCGGCAATACCAGATATAGTCCCATCATCAGTTGTTCAATACCAGGATTTTTAGTTAACTTGCCCAAAGCAACTAAATCCCGCGTCGAATGTCCCATTAAATAAACGCCAAATGTCAGTAAAGTTGCCAGCAGCGAACTGCTAAAAACCCCAAATAAAATCCCGACACCGGCCATGAGACACAGTTCAAACCAGACAAACAACGAAGCGATTAAAATGCTTTCCAAAGGGAAAGGAATGTGGCTCAAACTCAGAATAGCCAGATAGATAACAGTCATTGCTGCTACAAGCACCGCCAGCACCGCCGACAGCCCTAAGTGCTTGCCCACAATTAACTCCGCCCGACTTATCGGTTTAGCAACTAACAGATAAACAGTCCGTTTTTCAATTTCTTTGTTGACCAGTCCGGTAGCCACAAAGACTGTGGCAATTAGACCGAGGAGGCTCATAGCAGCCAAACCGATATCTAAGATAATTTTCTTTTCGGTTGTCGCCGCCAATTCCGGTATCAACCGTACCGATGCGCCCATCAACAGAGCAAAAATAATAATTAAGTAAAGGATGCGGTCGCGAATTACTTCCCAAAATACATTGGTCGCGACTGTCAAGATTCTTCTCAAATTCATCTAGTTATTAACCCGCTGAAAACTTTCGCCATACTTTAGTGTCAGGAAGAAGGAAGAAGGAAGAAAGCTCTTCGGCTTCGCTCAGATTAAAAAGAAGGAAGAGGGAAGAGGGAAGAAAGAGGATTTTTTCCATCTCCGACTCTCAGACTCTTTCACTCTCCCGCTATACCAATCGCAATTAGTTAACAGAGACAGAATCAAACTTGACTGTCCCCCGCCGTTCCATCTTTTCGCTGTCCGGGTTGAGAGCGTTTGATGGCACCGCAGGTTACAGTCGCTCTATTGGCTACGGCGAACACCTCGCAAGATTTGGTAAACGAATATATTTCCGGTCTAAAAACCAATCCCAGCCAAGTTGCCTGCATCTCTAACTGATAGCGGGACTCTCCTTGGACGATCGAAGTTTTGACATCCCACCTCGCATCTTCTGCGACTACCCCTGTTGTTTTTAAGGCTTGATTCCGCAGAAAAAATCGCTCGTTGTCAATATCTATTAACATTTGCTCTACTTGCGCCCACGGTTTTGTGCGGGCTTCATTTCGCAAATATCCCTCCATTGCATTGAGGATGACAACTCCTCGAGAGCGATTAATAGTTGGCTGTTGAAATGTCACCACATAATCGCTTTGCCTCAAATCCTGGGATAAAACGCTAGGGTACTGTCGTATCCAACCCTGAATTAAAAAGTGAAAAGCAAACCAACAGGAAAACAGCAGGTGAACTAGAGTAATGATCAAAAACTGAGGGCGCACCAACGACCTGATACCTTCCCGTTTTGACTCGCTATTCCAAACCTCTATTGTAGCAAGAACTACTACTGCTATCAGTGGGCCGGATATCCACGCTATTTCCTTCCTATCCGACGGCAATCTTACCAGCAACCACAAGCCAATTAAGATGCTTGTCACCCACGGACTCAGACTTACTCCTTTAATAACAAAAGGTTGCTGACTGGTCAGCAAACCCATTGAAAGTGTAAAAAATAACCAGCTCATATCAAAAAGCAGAGTTCTCGTCCGCCAGTCAGTGACTGCCGCCACTGTCAGCAAAGCTAAAAAGATGCTGAGTAGTAAAGGAGTCTTCCAATGAACAACCTTAGGCGGAATCATCGCCTTTTGGATTTTTTTATTGGTTTCCCAAAGGTTGTTCGTCAGTTTAGTGAGTTGCTGAGTGACATCAAAAAATTGCTTCATCATAAATTTTAATAGACGCTTTGCAAAAACAACACGGTTAAAATAACGACATTGCTAACAATGTGGGCGATTAAAATTCCGCCAAACTGGGTAGTTACTTGAAAAGTTCTTTTGGGAGCACGGCGGGTGAGGCTCGGCGGTCCTAAAAATGCTGGCTTGGAAGCTTTTTTATTGCCGGAAACCATGTTTTCTATGAATTCTAATCCCTGCCATTTAGCTAGAAAAGTTACTGCTAATACTGAGAGTGCTATCATAGTTATTGGAGCGTAAACATTATCCCCACGTCCTAATAAAATATAACCGATAAGCTGTTCCCGCAATTCTTTGCTAAGAACGCTTTCAATGCCGAAGAAAACTAACCAGCCTACGCAAGTGCAAGATAGATTGAGGATGGCTGTATATTCAATGCTGGTTTTGGGGCCGAGTTTAAGTAGTTTTTGCAAAAACCACGATTCGATCGCGATCGCCAAAAACATAATTAAAATTTGCACCAAAACAGTCCGAAATGGGAAAACACTCGCAATCATAAGCCTTTAGGTATATCAGTCCGTGTTAGATTTTAATTGTACAGCACAAGCGGAATAATCTTAACCGGAGGTTTAAGCACCTGATTGCGTTAAATCGTGGCTTAAAAGATTGGGGGTTAGAACTTATCGTATAATCTGTTGAGATCCGCCAAAAGAATGGAAAAATTAAACCTTCAAGGCGCGCGATCGAATACCCACCCCGATACAGACTCAAACAACTGCTGATTATGGTAAGGAATGGCATTGGTATTCGGACAGCCTCATCCCGATCGGAACGTGCCGCGGGTCAGATTCACGTCTACGACGGCGCTGGTAAAGGCAAGTCTCAGGCAGCTTTGGGAGTAGTGTTGCGGTCGATCGGGCTGGGTATCAATTCTGACTCGCCCACGCGAGTTTTGTTGCTGCGCTTTCTCAAAGGCCCCGGCCGCTCCTACGACGAAGACGGAGCAATAGAAGCCTTGCAACGGGCATTTCCGCACTTGATCGACCAAGTGCGAACCGGCAGAGCCGAATATTTTGGGGCCGAAGCAATCACCCGCTTCGATCGCGCGGAAGCTCAGCGAGGCTGGGATATCGCCAAAGGAGCGATCGCCAGCGAGCTCTATTCCGTCGTGGTACTAGACGAACTAAACCCCGTATTGGACTTGGGTTTGCTGCCAGTTGACGAAGTAGTCCAAACCCTCAAAAACAAACCAGAGTATTTAGAAGTAATCGCCACAGGCCGAGCGGCCCCGGAAGCTTTGCTGGAGATTGCCGACTTACACTCAGAAATGAAGCCCCACTATCACCCCGCAGCGGCAGAGCATCATATTTCGGGTATCGAAATATACACCGGAGCGGGCAAAGGCAAGTCTACAAGCGCTTTGGGCAAAGCTTTGCAGGCAATAGGTAGGGGTATCAGTCAAGACCAATCTCACCGGGTGTTAATCGTGCAGTGGCTAAAAGGCGGCACCGGTTATACAGAAGATGCGGCGATCGCAGCTTTGCGCCAAAGCTATCCACAGCTAGTAGACCACCAGCGGTGCGGCCGAGATGCTATAGTTTGGCGGGGGCAACAGCAAGAGCTAGACTGCATAGAAGCAGAACGCGGTTGGGAAATCGCCAAATGTGCGATCGCCAGCGGCTGGTACAAAACGATTATTCTCGACGAACTCAATCCCACAGTAGACTTAGAACTGCTGCCGGTAGAGCCGATCGTCGAAGCTCTGCTACGCAAGCCGCGGGATACAGAAATTATTATCACCGGGCGTTGCCACAAACCCCATGCTTACTTTGACTTGGCAAGCGTACACTCCGAGGTATACTGTCACAAACACTACGGCGATCGGGGCGTAGAACTAAAGCGGGGCGTAGACTTTTAAAGCCCGGAGCGGTACGCAGTTCAATCCGGGTCAGAATTATTAAATGACGACCCTGCCTGGAAAACCGGAAATTGCCACAAAGCCTTGTTACCAAGTAACAAATCTCCCAATTTCCCTTGTCTTCCCGATCACCCAGATCTGCCTTTTTTAATCTTTAATTTCCTCCCCCGGACGCGATCCCCGACCGCCAATCCAGAGTGGAACATTAAGAATATGAGCCGCGTCTTATGGAGCGTGAGCACCTGAGACAGTGCACCAGGATTATTAAAGGGTGAAGACTTTGAAAATAAAAGCTTACAAGCAAAAAAACCGCGAGGGAGAAAGTCTAGACAGGGTTAACGCCAGTAGGCTAGACTTGCGGCTGGCAAACAGGTTAAACTACAGCGGAATCCAAACATTCGGTGTTCTAGGCAGTGTCTGTAGTCGCACCAGCGATGACCAACAAGTAGAGGAGTGAAGCTTTATGACAACGTTAGATGACAATCCTAATCAACTAGATTTAAACCTTCCGGGACTAGGCCCGGATACAGTATTCGCCGGAGCTGGGGCGGATTTCGTTAGAACTTCCACCCTGGGCGGCAGCTTAATATTTGGCCAAGGCGATAACGATACTCTGATTTCAGTTGGCCCGAACGATACTCTATACGGCGGCGACGACGAAGATTCAATCAGATCTCAGCGCACTCCGGCTTTGCTGTTTGGCGACGCAGGCTCGGACACCATAGTCGCTGAAGCCCGCGCTACCGTGGCCGGCGGTTTGGGAGAAGACATCCTCCAAGGTACTGTCGAAGCTAACCTGATGTTTGGTAATCAGGGCGCAGATACGATTCTGGGAGGGGCGCAGAGAGGAGATTCCCTCTACGGCGGTAAGGACAATGACGCGATCGGCTTCTTCATTGCAGGCGGTGGCAACAACCTTTCTTTACAGGGTGGCTTGGGTATTGGCTTCGCTGGCAATGAAGGCAGCAACTACTTGCGGGGTGATAATGGCGACGACTTGGTTGTAGGTATCAATGTAAGAGACACTCTCTTTGGCGGTAAAGGCAACGACACCCTAAGAGGTGTGGCCAGCAACAGCTACCTGTCGGGCGATCTTGACGACGACATCTTAGTGATTACCAACAGTACGCAAAGCAGCCCATTTACTTCCTCCGTCATCACGATCGGAATTGAGAGAACCACCTTGATTGGTGGTGGCGGCAACGATTCTCTCACCGGGGCGATCGGCGAGTTTGGCGGCGGCAGAAACTTCTTTGAGGGCGGCGACGGCAACGACACGATCAACGTTTTTGCTACTTCGGATACTGCGTTGGGAGGTGCAGGCGACGACTTCATCGTGTCGGCGTCGGTGCCGAATGTAATTTCGAGCGTAGGCGCCTCCAGTTCATTCCCAGGCTTCGCGGGTCGCAACTTGCTCGACGGCGGAGTAGGCAATGACACGATCGTCGCTGCCTTCTCCAGCGATACGATGATTGGCGGCGAAGGCAACGACAGCCTGAGCGGTACCTTTACTAACGCAGCCGGTGGAGATGGCAACGATACTATCAATGCTACCGCTGCCTTTTTTGGTAATGCTACTGGTACTGCTTTGATTACTCTCGAAGGCGGGCTAGGCAACGATCTGTTAATTGGCTACACCAATCCTACTGGCAGCTTCACCGTTACCAACCTCATGAACGGTGGCGAGGGAAGTGACACCATCATCTTTGGCAGCCAGCGCGATCGCGTGATTGGCAACTTTGCGGGTAACGACTTCATCTCCTACGCTAGCAGCATCACCTTTACTGGCACAGCCGCCAACTTGATTAGCGATACCTTAGGCAGCAACTTCATTATTGGTGGCAACGGCACTGATGTGGTCACTACTGGTAACGGGGATGACATCCTGTTCGGCGACTCATCCAATGCTACCGACTCCCTCGGAGGAGCTGGGGACGATACCTTAAATGCCGGTGCCGGAAACGACACCATGCTGGGCGGCTTTGGTAACGACTATTTGATCGGCGGCGACGGTAACGACTCTCTCGGAGGCGGGCCGGGTGCTGACACGCTGATTGGTGGCAGTGGCAATGACAGCTTCTACTACAACAACTTCGGCGAAGGCGCAGTGGGTACAAACACAGACCAAATCGGCGATTTTACGATCGGTCAAGACAAGTTTATCTTCCAACTCAATGGCTCCAACGGCTTCCCCAACTTGAGGGTAGTGCCAAATACGAATCGAATTTCTTCGCAGGCCTTCTTGGCGGTTGAGAGTGGGTCTTACAACAGCAGTTTTGGTCCAGCCGGGGCAGGCCCGACAGAGCCGTTCGTCTTTTATGAAAATTCAACTGGACGACTAGGATTTGACTCTGACGGTTTTGGTGGTTCTGACCGAGGCGTTACACTGGCAATTCTGAATGGCAGACCTGGCATTACGGCTGCTGACATTACCCTGATTTAATTTGGGTAAAAGTGGATCGGGTCGATGCTGAAACATCGCCCGCGCCAACTCTCAAAACTAATTGTGGTATGTTTCGAGCTGGGGATATCCATCCCTGGCTTTTTTATTGGCATTGGGAATTGGGCATCGGGGATTGGGCATTGGGCTTTGGGCATGGAAAGGAAGGGCAGATTCACCGATCGATCCATTTTGCCACGCATCAATAATGTTGACAAACCAGCCACCCAACTCAAAGACGATATAATTGACATTTGAGTAAAAGTCGATTATCGTAGCAGACTAATATTCTATTTTGTTATTCAAAAACAGTTATTAATAGTGAAACTGTCCAATGGTCATCTAACAGATTTAGGCAATAAAATAGAATTATATTCTTTAAATCATAATCATCAAGAAGGAAAAAATAAAGCTATTTTGTTTGCCAGTAAGTTAGGCATTACCATAAAAAATGCTGAAATGCTCAAACAGGCTTTAAAAGAAGCTGCTATCAACGAAGATGTTGTTATTTAAAAAAACAATGAATACGGAACACGTTACCACATGAAATTATTGCTAAAAACCGAAGTAGGTAGGTGAATCTCTGATTCTAGCAGCTTTAATCGTCCGCGCAGGTAAAATTTTACCCAGATTAACAAGTTGTTATTCCGTCAAAAAGTGAGGTAAAAACAATGAAAATAATTAAAGACATTAATATTGTTGATTTAACTGAAGATTTAGAAGCAACCCATTTTGAAAAAAAACAAATCATTAAATTATATAAAGGAGAAGTAGGAACAGTCGTGGTGGAATTTGATGGCAGTGCTTTTGAGGTAGAATTTTCTCATCAAGGTGGCACAACTTATGGAAGGAAAACAGTTCCCGCCACAAAATTAATGCTTTTGTATTATGAATTACTAGAAAATTACTAGAATCTGTAGGGGCGGTTCTCCGATGAATTTTGCCACGCACCAATAATGTTGATAAACCCGCCCCCACCCAACAAATAACCCCGATTAAGCATCGTCGCCCAAGCATTAAATTCAATTAATTCTGAATTTTGGGCTGGGGGGAGGCGGGTTTATGAGATGGTTAGTTTTGGGCAATTATGGTTGGTAAAACCTGGCCCAAGATATTGGTACAAATGATTGAGGCTCATAAAAAAAAAATCCCGCAAACATATTGTTTGCGGGATTTAGTAGGCAGGAAACTTGTAGCGAATACTGTTACTAAGCTCGGTCTACAATCTCTTTGGCTTTATCTTTGAGGTCTTCTTTCAGGTGAATTGCTGATGCTTCATCTTGCTTGGCTTGACCTTCTAATTTATCTTTCTGATTGCCTGTAACTTCGCTAACAGCTTCTTGGATTTTGCCTTCAATATTCTTTGCTGTTGCTTCGACTCTATTTTCAATGCTCATAATTTTATATTCTAACTCGACAACTATAATATATACTTTTAAAGCTGAGTCTATATCCCTCTTTAGATAGATTTGTTATTACCCTTATTTCTAAGTTAAAGGTTCGATTGGAATTTCCACAAGTTTATTTCTGGAGGAAAAACCGGATTTAATGCCGATCGCAGATTTCGGCACTTTAAACTTTTTCGCCAACAGCATGATTAATTCTTGGTTGGCTTTACCATCAACGGGCGGGGATTTGAGATGTATTGTGAGGCTGCCGTCGGGTTGTTCTGCGATGCTTTGCTGTTTGGAATTCGGTTTAACTTTGACTGTGAAAATACTCACACTTCGACTTTCTCTAAATGTTCTATCTTCGTTCCCAAAACTTTCAGGAATTCAGCCAGCCAGTTAGGATGTGCTGGCCACGCGGGGGCGGTGACTAAATTGCCATCGACTACGGCTTCGGTAACTGGAACTTCTGTATATTTGCCGCCTGCCCGGAGTACGTCGGGGCTGCAAGCGGGGTATGCGGTGCAGCGTTTGCCTTCGAGTACGCCGGCTGCTGTTAGAACCTGTAAGCCGTGACAAATAGATGCGATCGGCTTTTTGCTGTTGGCAAAGTAGCGGGTAATTTGCAGCACTTGTTCGTTGAGGCGGATGTATTCTGGGGCGCGTCCTCCGGGGATAATCAAAGCGTCGTAGTCGGCCGGGTTGATTTCGTCAAAAGTCGCGTTTAAAGTGAAGTTGTGACCGGGTTTTTCGCTGTAGGTTTGATCGCCTTCAAAGTCGTGAATTGCGGTGCGAACTGTTTGACCTGCCACTTTGTCCGGGCAGACGGCGTGGACGGTGTGACCTACCATTTGCAGTGCTTGGAAGGGAACCATTACTTCGTAGTCTTCTACAAAGTCGCCGACTAACATTAAGATTTTTTTGGCTGTCATGTTTCCAACTCCTGTTATTTTGATTGTGTTAAATAGGATTAAAAAAATGCGGGGCAGTTAAAAAGCTTGCCCCGCAAGCTATTGTGGAATCTAGAAACCGTTGCGTCCCCAAATGACCATTGAAATTGAGAAGGAGAACAGAACTAGCACCGAAACCCAACCGAGTGACAAAATATCCATAGCTATTTATTGAACAAACTGTACAAAGTGACTCCAAACCTTATGATAAGTCAATTTGAGCCATTTTTGAAATGAGGGCGCTGTGAAGGACTCGTCAAATTTTAGTGCGGCTGAACGGGTAGAATCTTTGAAGGCAGGGAGTGTTGCTGCTTTGTCTTGTTTGCTTAGTTTTGGGGCGATCGCCCTTGGTAATAGCTTAATTCTAGCGGATAGGTTCGATTCTCTGGCGAGTTTGCAGGTAAGGGAAATTGACCTAAATTTTGCGTTCAGAGGGACGATCGCACTTTTGGGCGGTTTTTTGTTCGGGGTGACTTACCGCTATGCGATTCGCCGAGATGTTAACCCGCAGCTTAAATCGGGCGCGGTGTTGGCTTTTGGGTTGGTGCGGGCTTTTGGACAGTTGGATGCTGGATTGTCGTTTGATGCCGGGAAGATGCCCGCACTACAGGAGTTATTGCCGTTTGCGGTTCGCGGTGTCGAGAGTGTGGTATTGTTTGCGATCGCGGGTTTGGTTTTGGATTGGGCGATAGGGCGATCGTGGATTAAGCCCTTTGATTCTTGAGTGCAAAATCTTGCAGCATTTTTAGGAACAGGCAAGATGCCTGTTCCACAAAATTTCAATTTTATTGTGGGGTGGGCTTCTAGCCCGCCCAAAACATACAATTTAGCGAAACAGCTTATTTTGCGCTAAACCGGCCCCTAAAGATTTAACACCTCAAATTCTGGATTGCCGTAAACCATCTGTTTATCTACCGCCGACAAAACTTTATTGTTAGCAGCATCAGAAACTAAACACTGACCAACTAGCTGCGCTACATCTGCCCGATGAATCGTTCCAGAAACTCGACAATCTTCTGTTAAAATACCGTTGCCGGTTGCAGGTTCCGATTTAAGTCCACCGGGACGAATCACTGTATAAATCATCCCGCTTGCTATCAAATGATTTTCGGCTTTTTCCTTTTCAATTAAAACCGGGCGCAAAGTTTCTAAAGCTTGGGGTGGCAAAGCGCCGGCACTATTACCGCTGCCGATGGATGAGACTAAAAGAAATTTTTGCACGCCTGCTTTTGCAGCCGCATCAATCAAGTTTTTGTTGCCCAAATAATCGGATATTTCTCTATCTTTTGGCAAGCTGCCAATTGTGCTGATTACTGCATGAATTGGCTCACCGCCAGCCATGGCCACTTCCATAGCGGCAGCATCCAAAGCATCGCCAGTGACGACTTTGATGCCCATTGCTTCTAATTCGGTGCTATTTGCGGGCGATCGCAAAAGTGCAGTTACTTGCATCTTTTGTTCTACCAACAACTTCGCGATTTCCAGGCCTACGCCTCGGCTAGCACCCGCTAAAAAAATGTGGGATTTGTCTGTCATGTTAATTATGTTTTAAGTTGTGCATAAATTGGATGTTTTGACTGGGAACAGTATACAACAATCCTCTGTAAATGTTTGAATTAGTTTTTTTAACCGCAGAGGAAGAGAGGGCAATGATTCGCAATTACCTATTGCCAATTTCCAATTTACGTTAGATTTTTTTGCCCACCATTACTACCCAAGATTGAGCTTCGCGTGGTAAGCCGGGGGGGCGGTAGTAGTGATTTACAATTTCAAATCCCGCTCGTTCTAAACAAGGGGCTAAAGTATGATATTCCCATCCGGCAGTATAGCGTTTTCCCGTTGGTCGCTCGTCGTATCCCTCCCAATTTCCCCGGCACATTGACATGACAATTGCACCGTTAAGAACTAAGGCTTTGTGCAAATCTTGCAGCACTTTCACCATCTCGTTGCTGGGAACGTGAATCAGGGAAGCATTGGCAAAAATACCGTCAAATTCTGCATTTGGCAAGTCGAGATTCAGAAAAGATTGCTGCCAAACTTCGCATCCCGATAACTTCTTAGCTATTTCTACAAAAGCTGGAGTTGCATCTAAGCCTACAACTGTGTGTCCTTGGCTCTTGAAGGCTACTAAATCTCGTCCCGGCCCGCATCCTATATCGAGTATTTTACCGGGATTGCGGGGCATAGCAGCCGTCAGTGCGGATCGATTTTGGGATACGTCGTGATGCCAAGTTCCTTCTCGGAAAGATTCGGCAGTTAGCTGGTATTCTGCGATCGTAATTTCTTCGCGTTTGTCCACAATTTCCCCCTCTTGTATTATTTTAGATTTTAGATTTTAGATTTTAGATTGAAGAAGGTCAACGGTAGAATAAGGGTTTCTGGCTACAATCTAAGAACTTAAGGCTGACGCATTTGCTATCTCAGAAACCCGGTTTCTATCCGCCCATGCGTAAGCGTGAAGTAGAGATATTGGGTAGGGACACGGCACTGCCGTGTCCTACTCTATTTCATTCGATTGAAAACTACTATAATAGTTAAACAACCAGGGTTTTTTGTTCCGATTTGGTAACTGCTGAATCAACTTCTAAGAGAGAACCTTCAGGGGATTCGATCGCAAATCCCGCATCTCGAATCATGTCCCAATCTTGATGGGCAGCTTGTCCGGGAGTTGTCAGATAATCGCCAACAAAGATAGAATTAGCGGGGTAGAGTCCGAGAGGTTGCAGCGATCGCAAATGCACCTCCCGTCCCCCAGCAATCCGAATTTCTTGACTGGGAAGCAAAAATCGGAACAAACAGAGAATTCGCAAACATTGGCGGGGAGTTAACCTGTTCACATCTGCAAATGGCGTGCCGGGAATCGGAATGAAAAAGTTGACCGGGACGCTAGTAACCCCCAACTTGCGAAGCGAAAGCGCTAAATCGATCGCATCATCATCCGATTCGCCCATCCCCAAAATGCCGCCGGAACAAGTTGTGATTCCCGCTGCTTTTACGTGTTCGACGGTTTCAACCCGATCGCCAAAAGTGTGAGTCGTGCAAATGTCCGAGTGATATGATTCGGAAGTATTGAGATTGTGATTTACGCGATCGACTCCAGCTTTAGCCAGCCGATGAGTTTGCTCCTCGCTCAACAATCCCAAACAAGCACAGATTTTCAGGTTATAATTTGCCTTCACAGTCTCGACAGCATCCAAAACGCGATCAAAAGTAGATGCGCTAGGTTGGCGGCCCGAAATCACCAAACAAAACGTACCAGCTTTTAACTCTGCTGCGCGTTGCGCGGCATCCAGAATTTTCTCCTTAGCTAAAAGCGGATATTTCTCAATTTCCGCAGTCGAAATTTTTGACTGAGAACAATAATGGCAATCTTCAGGACAAAGGCCACTTTGAGCGTTTAACAAATAGTGCAGCCTGACTCGGTTTCCCCAGTAGTGGCGGCGCACCCGATAAGCTGCGTTTAGTTGTTCCAGCAAAACCTCATCCGGTGCGCGCAATACGGCTAAAGATTGCTCGCGAGAGATACATTTGCCCGCCAGTGCGTCGTCAGCCAAATCGTTCCAATTGGGTAAATTCATTACTAAAGTTAAAGGGTTTACAGAGTATCCAAAACCTGACGAATCACCCGATAAATCGATTCTAGTTCATCAGGAGAAATGCAGTAAGGAGGCATCAAGTAAAGCGTATTTCCCAAGGGGCGGAGCAAAAACCCCGCTTCGAGAAATCTGGCTTTCAAAACTGAACCGATGTCATTAAAATAACCGGAAACGCTTTCGGTTTTTACATCCATGGCTGCGATGGTGCCGCAAGCCCGAATCCGTTCGAGTTTAGGATGATTTCTCAGCCATTGATTCAGATATTTGTGGTGGAGTTTTTCCATCCCTTGATACACATTTGGGTTTTGCTCCAAAAGCTCCAAGGATGCTACACTCACCGCACAAGCTAAGGGATTTCCAGTGTAAGAATGACTGTGAAAAAAAGCTTTGTCCGGTTCATCTCGCCAGAAAGCTTGATAAATATCCTCCGATGCCATTGTGACAGCAATTGGCAAACAGCCGCCAGACAATCCTTTAGACAAACACAGGATATCTGGTGAAGTTGCAGATTTAACAGAGGCAAACAGTTCGCCCGTGCGACCAAAACCAGTCATTACTTCATCGTAAATCAACAATACATTAAACTGGCGGGCAAGTTGTGCGATCGCCTGCAAAAACTCAGGGCGGCACATTCGCATTCCCCCGGCACCTTGCACCAAAGGTTCGATAAAAATTCCCGCATAGCCGCCCTGCTTTAACAAAAACTCCAATTTCTCTAAACTCGTGGCCTCCTTGCTTTCCACCTCCTCATCGCCGTCAAAAGTCGCAGGAAAAGGAACAACATCCCCAGCAAACATTAAAGGTGCAAAAGATTCCCACCACAGCGAACTTCTACCAGCAGACATCGCGCCCACAGTATCGCCGTGATAACCTCCCTCAAAACTAATAAAGCTAGTACGGTTAGTTTCTCCGAGATTGCGCCAATATTGAAATGCCATTTTCAGAGCAACTTCAACAGCAGTCGATCCGTTGTCAGAAAAGAAAATCCGCGTTAAAGAAGCAGGCGTATGAGTTAGCAATTTACTCGCAAGTTTCTGGGCCGGTTCGTGAGTAAACCCCGCGAAGATTACGTGTTCTAACTTTTGAGCTTGTTCATAAAGAGCCTCCGCGAGAACCGGATGGCTGTGGCCGTGAACAGTCACCCACCAACTAGAAATACAGTCGAGAATTTGTCGCCCGTCTGCTAATTCCAGCACCGATCCTTTGCCGCGAATTACCTTCAGTGGCGGGGCCGCCGTTTTCATTTGCGTGAAGGGCTGCCAAATCGGTGAAGTAGAAGAATTCGGTTCCTGATCCGCCGTCATTTTTACCCATCTAACTAATATCAACTCCCATTTTAATATAACAAAGTTAACTCACTTGGCAACTCTTTATATTCTCTTCTCTTTTCTTCTCTTCTCTTCCTTCGCATCCTTAGCGTCTTCGCGGTTCGTTCAAAAAAAATATAGTTTGGTGGCGAGGGCGCCTGCCCTGCAACGTCAGCCACCATACCACGTATTCGCGGGCGATGGTTAAAATTGTCAGTTACAATTTTCTGCCTTTGAGCAAATAAGTCGTCATAGAGCCTTTGCCTTTAACATTAATTTTACCGCGCTTTTCCAACAAATACTTATCGCACAGCAACTCATAAGTTGAGTTGCTAACTTGAATTTTACCCGGAAGTCCCTGAGATTCCATGCGGCTTGCTGTATTCACAGCATCTCCCCACAAATCGTAAATAAACTTTTTAGTGCCGATGACACCGGCTACAACAGGCCCCGTATTAATGCCAATGCGGATATTGAGAGGTTTACCACATTCGTCGCGGAATTTCATAATTTCTTGCTGCATTTCTAGAGCCATTTCTGCAATAGATTCGGCGTGATTTGTACAGGGAAGCGGCAAACCGCCTGCTACCATATAATTGTCACCGATAGTCTTAATTTTTTCTAAGCCGTATTGTTCGCTTAAGCAATCGAAAGCTGAAAATATTTTGTTAAGTAATTCTACTAATTCTTCAGGAGATGTGCGCGAAGATATGTCGGTAAAGCCCACAATATCAGCAAACAAAATCGTAACCTCGGCAAATCCGTCCGCAATATTTATCTGACCTTGTTTTAGGCGATCGGCAATCATGACAGGTAATATATTTAGTAATAAACGTTCCGACTTTTCTTGTTCGGTGCGTAATACTTCTTCAGCTTGTTTCCGCTGTGCAATTTCCTTGTATACTCGGTGAAACATTTGATTGAATGCGACCATGAGTTCTCCCAACTCGTCATCGCGCTTGACAGAGAGAGAGTAGAAATCAGGTTTTTCTTGATCTTTGCTCAAAGCGTCTCCAGCAGCGATCAAGTCATCGCGCAATCTCAAGAGAGGTGAAATTACTGTCACCCCTAAAAAAAACATAGTCACCGAAGTGACAAAGGCTGATATAATGATGACTAGAACCGCAATCCGCCCGATAAATGCGTAGAGTTCCGGTTGAACGGTGGAAGCATCGTGGCGAACAATTAAGATGTAATCGCCTCCAAAATGTCGCTCAGTCCAAGCAATATCGTAGCGCTTACCATCGAAATTGTGACTGTGAACTATACGAGCTTTTTTTAGTTTATCTAAACTGATTTCTGGCGGTTCGCCAAGTGTATATATTAGTTCACTGTTAGCTTGGTAAATAGATAGTCCTAACACTACTTGAGAATCCTTAATAATATTTTTTACTTCTTCTTGCAAGAAAGTGCGATCGGAAATATCTTGTTGGAGCAAAAACTCTAGGGAATCAACAGTCGCCCGAGATACCTGTTCCAGTTGGCTTAAAAGTTCATTTTCTCGCCGAAAATAAGAGGGAACTAAAATAATTCCCTCTATGACAAGAATACTAGCAAATACCCACAAAGCTATTTGCCTAGACAAGCGAGATTGGAAAAATTTCAAGAATGATAAAATCCGCGATAACATAAAACTTACTATTTTGCAAATGGCTAATGTAGGACATAAGAAAATAAACCCGGTTTCTCGTAATAAATTTTTGGTTTGTCAACGAAGCAACCGCGCAGAAACCGGGTTCTCACATCCCCTCTGTAATTCCTGTAATTGTCAGCAGTCAAAAGCCAGCAGGCATTAACTGTTAGTTCTTGGCTAACGGTTAACAACTAATGACTGATGACTTCGGACTAACTAGCATACCCCTTCATAATATAATAAACAAATTAAACCGGAACTGCGCTGACTAGCCTGCCTGCAAGCAGATAAGTATTCATATCGCCCTTGCCTTTGATGTGGATAATTCCTCTGTCTTCAAACAGATACTTATTTCTCAAAATATCGTAAGTTGATTGTGTGACTTGAATCGCGCCGGCAATTCCGTGGGATTCCATGCGGGCTGCTGTATTGACGGCATCGCCCCAGAGGTCGTAAATAAATTTTTTAGTGCCAATAACCCCAGCAATTGCCGGCCCGGTATTGATGCCGATGCGAATGTTAATTCCTGCATGATGTTTGGCATTAAATTTTGCTAATTCCTCCTGCATACCTAAAGCCATTTCCGCAATGCTTTCGGCGTGGTTGGTGCTGGGATTTGGCAAACCTCCCACTACCATGTAAGCATCTCCAATTGTTTTGATTTTTTCCAAGCCGTACTTTTCCGTTAAGCTATCGAAGGCTGAAAAAATTTCGTTTAGAAACTTGAGCAGTTCTTCAGGAGATATTTGTGCAGAAAGCACGGTAAAGCCTACGATATCCGCAAACAAAATCGTGACTTCTGCGAAGCCGTCAGCAATACTGCTGTGACCATCTTTTAGCTTAGCAGCAATGGATTCGGGTAAAATATTGAGCAGCAGGCGATCGCTCTTTTCCTGTTCTTTCAGCAATTCTACATTAGTTTCTTGCAATTGTGCCGTGCGTTCCCTGACGCGCTGTTCTAATTGTTTAGCATTTTGGCGCAACCTGCTGATAGATAAAGTTAATCCTGTGACCCCTAAAAGTGAAAGTCCTACTAACAGTAAAAACAGGTTTTTAAGTTCACTTTGAGTATGTTGAGTGATGGTATCGAGAGGTTGAGTAATTTCTAATATCCCCCGCACATCTCCCACTTTCCAATCAGTTTTAGGACTGTCACGGTGAGTATTGTGACAGTTCACGCAGCTAGAACTTAGAATATCTGCCTCGGCATATCGAAAGGCGGGTTTGCCGCGAACATCATCAACGCGGAAAAATTTTTCTGTCGGATTTTGCGTCAAATACGTAATAGCTTGCCGTTCAAACTCGTCTCGGACTCCGCCTTCTTTTTGCCGCCAGGGAAACGGGTAGTTGCTGTAGAGACGAAGTGATACTTCGGGATTTTTTTTTGTGATATGGTTGCCTAGTTCTATTAAGAAACTGGCTGGTACGGGAACTGTTACTTTTGTCGGGTTGTAGTCGTGGGTAAAGTTAATTGCTTCAGCGGTGTTGAGAGGACTAACAACATCGGAACTGTAAAGGGTGCGGGCTTCTTTAACTGCTTGGGCATAGAGGGTGGCATTTTGGAGAGCTTGCGATTCGATTAGGGTGGAGGAAAGACGAGACATATTTGCCATCGCTACTCCTACACCTACACAAAATAAAATTGTCACCGCAAGCAGAATTCGCTTGTAAATTAATTGGCTGATGGCAGCCCGAATTCGATAAATCAACTGGGGCATGGTATCCTCACGTGTGAGGTTTAATCTTGATTGGAATTTATGCACTACTAACATAACACTGCTTTCTCAGACTGTTTTGCTGGCGTCCGGGGTAAAGCAAGACTCTCTGAGTGCAACCGAGGGTTAATTATTGTTTACCGCGAGTGTTTCGCTTATCCGTAAGAATACCCATAACTTTATAGGGATTTTCTGTTGAGTGAAGTACAGATGCTCGGTTAAGGACATGGCAGTGCCGTGTCTCTACTTCACGCACTTTTTGCTTTATCTCGGTTAGGATAGCAATTGTAGTCTATGGTTGGCGATCGTGAATTCTGACTCTACTGTCTCACCTACTAACAAGGAAATTTTTCCGGGAGAAGTTTTCGTTAATACTGCTGATTTTGATACGGGCATTCGGCGACTTTTACCTAAATATGACGAAATGCTGGATGTATTAGCCGGCTGCATTGCTAACACAAACAACCGCATTTTAGAACTCGGCTGCGGTACCGGAGAACTCACTGTAAAAGTTCTTAAACGCTACCCATTTGCGGAAATAGTTGCTGTCGATTACTCGCCGCGGATGCTTGATTTTGCCCGCGCCAAAATAGAGTCGGCAGGATACGCAGCTCGGTGGACTGGCATAGAAATGGATTTTGGAGAATGGGCGAACAATCCAAATTCATCAGGCTTAGCTGATAAATTCAATGCTTGCATTTCCTCTCTGGCAATTCACCATATTGAGGATGAGATGAAGTTGAAATTGTTTCAACGGATTCGCAAAAGTTTAAATGCTGGTGGCTGTTTTTGGAATGCCGATCCTCTTTTAGCAGAATCAGCAGCAATGAAAGATATTTATCAAGCGGCGCGAGAAGATTGGGCGCTAAGTCAGGGGGAAACCTTAGCACAAATTCGCGCAAAGGTGGGAACGAGTGTCTCTTACGGGTATTCTAATCCCGATCGCCTAGCTACACTTTCGGCCCAGTTGGAAATGCTTGTCTCATCTGGATTTGACACTGTTGCAGTGCCTTGGAAATACTACGGTATGGCGGTGTTTGGGGGATTTATTAATTGAAAAAACCAGCTTTGCTATGTAGGATGAAACCTCAGCACCTTACTGCGTAAAGAAAGATGGCAGTTAGTATTTTAGGTTACTAAGTTATGCTTGAGAAAATATATAATCCTGTCAGGATTGAGAAAACAAAATGACTGCAAATGCGATTCAAAGTATTGACTGGGATGCTTTTTCTTCGGAACTATCGGGAATTGAAATAATTAGCGATCGCGCGCAAGTTGTCAAGCTATCTCAAGACTATTATCACTTCAGTCCAGTTTTGCAACCTCTCTTAAGTGATAAAACAGGAGATTTAGTCGTTCGTCCCGCCAGCGAAGCCGAAGTTTTGCGGATTGCTGCAGCCTGCGTCAAATTCAAAATTCCGCTAACTGTCAGAGGTGCAGGAACGGGCAATTACGGGCAGTGCATTCCCCTCAAGGGCGGCGTCATTTTAGATACCACCAAAATGCACAGTATCCGCTGGATAAAACCGGGTTTAGCTTGCGTAGAACCAGGGGTGAAAATGTCGGTTTTCGACAAACAGGCGCGAGAAACTGGTTGGGAATTGCGGATGGTTCCCTCAACCTATCGCACCGCAACGATTGGGGGATTTATCGGCGGCGGTAGCGGGGGAATTGGTTCGATAACTTACGGGCAATTGCGCGATCGGGGAAATCTTCATGCCGTTCGAGTCGTTACAATGGAAGACGATCCCCGTGTCATCGAATTGCGCGGCGATGAAGTGCAAAAAGTCAATCACGCTTACGGCACAAATGGGATTATTACTGAGTTAGAAATTCCCCTCGCCCCTGCTTATCCTTGGGCGGAAATCATCGTCGCTTTTGACGATTTTATGACATCGGCAAACTTCGGTCAAGCTTTGGGCGATGCTGACGGAATTATCAAAAAACTAATTTGTGTTTGTGCTTGGCCGATTCCTGCTTATTTTGCTGCTTTCCGCGATGCAATTCCTGAAGGTAAGCACTTCGCTTTGTTAATGGTGGCTGAATCTTGTCTGGAACCGCTGCAAGATTTGGTGCGGGAATATGGCGGCACAATTTGCTATCAAAAAACCGCGCAAGCAGCGAGCAAAGGTGCAGCCCTTGCTGAATTTACTTGGAATCATACCACTTTGCACGCTCGCAGCGCTGACCCGTCTCTGACTTATTTGCAGACGCTTTTTCCCCCAGATAAAGGTTTGAAGTTAATTGAGGAACTGTACAATTATTATGGGGATGAGGTGATGATGCACTTGGAGTTTTTGCGGATGAACGGCAGGGCGATCGCCGCAGCTTTGCAAATAGTTCGCTACACTACCGAATCACGGCTCAATGAAATTATTCGCTATCACGAACAGCAAGGCGCACTGATTGCTAATCCTCACACTTATATATTGGAAGATGGAGGGATGAAAAGTATTAATGTGGAACAGTTGCAGTTTAAAGAGTTGGTCGATCCTTACGGTTTGCTTAATCCGGGTAAAATGCGCGCGTGGTTGGAACGGGATTAAGGAGGATGGTTTTTAGATAAGATTCGGATCTTGAAATCGCTGCTACACAAACTTTCGTCCATCTCACTTGAGACGAAGAAATTAGTTTTCTATGTCGGAAGTTTTTAGCAAATAAAAACTCAAGTCCTTGGTGCGAACAAAACTTGTCAATCTAAGGGACGGGGGCGGTAACTTCTGCTGGTGCGATAGCGGGTGAAGGCACTGTTGGGTCTTGTTTTTGCAGCAAAAGGCGCTGTTTGTTGCGAAATTCTGCGGCCGCATCGTTCAAATTTTGGCGCTGTTCGCTATTAAATTCTTCCATGCTGCGTCCGCCTCCCAAATTGGACCGGTGAATTAAATCAAATATTCCGCTGCCGCTGCTGCGGCCGGAAAAGGGGTCGGTATTGTCTTGAGTTTGAAAGTCTTGCAGCGGTTGGGCATTATTTAAACCGCTGGCTTGAGCGAAGCTTGCTTGAGGCGATAACAGAGTACAGGATGCGATCGCGCTTGCAGCAATCCCCATCATCAATTTGCCCGATTTGGAAGTTTTGGTGTTCATAATTTATTAGTTGAACTTTCAAAAAAACAATTCTATCTAAACAATATTCTGACTTGTGACTAAATATTATATTACTTCGCTGGGGCTAAGGACACGGCAATGCCGTGTCCCTACAATTGATGGTGCAGGTTAAACGATCGCCCGCAGATAGGTCGCGATCGCCCTTCCTCACGCAAACCGGCGTCGCAGCAGCGGTTGAATGCTCAGCAGCGCCACCAAATCAAAGGCTAGCAATACTAACAGCGCTCCTCCAAAGGTAACATTACCCCAAGGAGCCTGCATCACGACACTGGCTAGGGACCAATCGCTGTGCAGGTACAGGTAGCGGATGGGTTCGATCGCGTAACTCAGAGGATTGAGAGTCACCACAACTTGCAGCCACTCTGGCATAAATGACAGCGGCGCGAGGGCTGTGCTGGCAAATAACAGCGGTAGGTTAGTAACAAAAATTACCGCTATTAATTCTACGTGGCCGGGAAGGGCGAAGGCTAAACCCAGACTCAAGCCGGTGACGCCCAAAACTAATAGTAGGACAATTAGGGCGATCGCCCCGAGTCCGGCAATTCCGGGGAATCCGGCGCCCAAAAATGCTCCGGCCGTGACAATTGTGCCGGTTTGGATGAAGCTGAGGGTGACGATAAAAATAGCCGAAGCGAGGACGATCGAAAATCTGGAAGCCAACGGCGCGACTAATAAGCGGTTGAGAAATCCGAACTCGCGATCGAACATAATCGGCAAACCAGCATTCAGCGCCCCGGCAAATGCAGTAAAAACGATTACACCAGCACCGAGAAATTGTCCGTAATTCTGGCTTTCGCCGAACAAGCCTGCGGGAGCATTTTCAAACAGAGCTCCGAACAAAACCAACCACATCAGCGGCTGAATAATTCCTGCAACTAGCGTCGAGGGGCGGCGCTGCAATTGAATAAACAGGCGCTTGGTTAAGGCGAGAGTTTCTTGGATGAAGTCGCCCAGCAGGGAACTGGAAGTGTCAGCGGATTCCGTGGAGAGTGGCCGCTGCTGGTTGAGGTTGTTGGGGGATGTAACAGTACCGCTCATAATTGCTTGCGCTGATTTTGATTAAATCTAACTCTCTTTACAGTAGCAAGTCTGGAGGTATTGGTGGTGTTGGGCGGGCGATCGCCCTTACAATTGTTGGGGGTCCATGCCTTTTTCTCGCAGCCATTCTATTAAAGCTTGATATCGCTGCTGTTACTGTTGTCGCAGAGTGCGTTCTTCTTCTAGCTGTTGTTGAACGAGTTGTTTTTCTTGCTGTTCGCGTGCAAGTTGGCTTTCCTGTCCTCGAAGTCGATCTAATTCTACGGAAGTGAGGAATTTGCGATCGTCTGGGCGATAAATTTCCAGGGTTTCTGGTGTAATTTGAAACCGTATGCCCAAGCGGGGGCTAACCCATTACTCACAAGTTACAGCACTTCCGGGTGTTATGAGGTACAATAATAATAGATTAAAAGAATACACCAAGAAAAGCGTATTCAGTAGATTTGCAAACAAAAATAGTAGCAGCCCATCAAGATCAGAAGCTGTCGATCAGAAAAACAGCAGCGATATTTTCCGTCAGTAAAAGCTCTGTTCAAAAACTGGTCAAGCAACAAAAAATAGAGGGAAACTTACACCCGAAACCCAGGGGCAAACCGAGATACAGTCATTTGAATTATTCCACAGCAGAGTTGAGACAAAGAGTGGCAGCACCTCCCGATTCTACCTTACTAGAATTGTGTGAGTTATTTGCCCAGGAGACGGGAAATTGGGTGGGTAGAACAGCCACGTGTAACGCTTTACAAAAGTTGGGATTAAATCGTAAAAAAAACACAGTGAGAAGTAGCCAAGCTGGCACAGAAAGAGTCATGAAATTAAGGTGAGAGCATTGGGAAAAAGTCAAGCATATCGACCCCAAAAATCTAGTTTTTTTAGATGATACAGGAGTATTACGCTTGTTTAACCAGAACTCATGCAGGTTCCCAACGAGGAACGAGAGCCTATGCTGTCAAACCTTTTTATCGGGCCAATAAAATCACAGTAATTGGTGGAATTAGTTTCCAGCCAGTAGTGGCATTAATGACCATAGACAACTCGATGGATGACCTAGCATTTGAGGTGTTTATCGATCAATGTTTAGTGCCACACTTGTGGTCGGGACCAGTAGACGTGAATTGATAACTTACCAGCGCATAAAGTAGATTCAATTAAGCCTATGATTGAAGCGGTGGGTGCTTATATCTTGTGCTTGTCCCCATACTCTCCTGATTTTAATCCAATTGAATTATGGTGGTCGCAACTCAAATCTTTATTGCGACTGTTTTCACCAACCAGCACTAAAATGGTTGACACGATAATTGCTGTGCCTCTTGACTTGATTAATCCGAAACATCTTAAAAACTGGTTTACTAATTGCTGCTACTGTACCTCATAACATCCGGAAGTGCTGTAAAAAAGAATGCCCGTATTGTGCAGCGGCGATTGATTTAGAAAATTGCAAGATCCAAACTTAAGCATGATCTCGCAATATGGTGTTTGTTCGGGGTAATCCTCCGGTGGTTTCCCCTACATGATAAGTGCGGGTCTTGTACAATTAGGTAGTTCGTAAAAATTAACATATTTCTCTCTATTTAAAATCTCTATTTTAAAATATCTTTCCGCTTGTGCAATAGCAAAGTTGCGGTCAAATAAACTGCTGCGTGCAGGCCTAAAATTTCCCTATTCTGAGCTAAGTTTTGCCAAGTCGGTTCGTAGACTGCACTCTTCTCGAATAACTGCGGTAAGATTGTGCGATCGCACAATCTTACCGCACTTCCCTCAACCGTTCACATAATAATCCCGCGTTCCCTTCGCATTCATCGCTTCCCCGAGTCTATTTAACCCGTACACGTAAGCAGCAGTTCTCATGGAAACTGACAATTCCTGAGATTCTTTCCAAATTGCTTCTGTTTCTTCAACCATTTTATGCTTCAACCGCTGGTTGACTTCCTCCAGCGTCCAATAAAGTCCGCTGCGATTTTGCACCCACTCGAAATAACTAACCGTTACGCCTCCGGCATTAACTAAAATATCAGGAATTACGTGAATTCCCCTCGTTTCTAAAATCAAATCAGCAGCAGAATCAATCGGGCCGTTAGCTACTTCAAAAATAAACTTAGCCTTAACATCATTAACATTCGCTTCCGTTATTTGATTCTCCAAAGCGGCTGGAATTAGCACGTTTACATCTAATGCTAAAAGTTGCTCATTTGTCAAGATTTCGTGTTCGATAATATTGCAAACAGAGCCTTCACAGTAAAGAGCTTTGATACCTTTGTGAGAGTCTTTAAAGCCTCGAATACTGGGGATATCCAGCCCTTGTTTAGCATAAATTCCCCCTTGGGAATCGCTGACAGCAACAACTTTGTAACCTGCTTTCCAGAGCAGTTCAGCTATTTCGGCACCTGCATTACCAAAACCTTGTACTGCTACAGTGGTATCTTGAGGATTGAGTTCAAATTTGGGTAAAATAGTTTCTACTACAAAAAAAGCACCCATTGCTGTTGCCGTATCTCTGCCCAGACTGCCACCAATTGTCACTGGTTTTCCAGTCACCACCGCTGGAGAAAGCTGTCGCTTAATAATATTGTACTGATCCATCATCCAACCCATAATCATGGGATTGGTGTAGACATCCGGTGCGGGAATATCGACATCGGGGCCGATGAAATCTGCGATCGCATCGACATAGCCCCGGCTCAACCGTTCCAATTCCAGTTTAGACAATTCCTTGGGATTGAGAGTAATTCCGCCCTTGGCTCCTCCAAAAGGCAAGTTCAAAACTGCACATTTAAAAGTCATCCAAAATGCTAAGGATTGCACTTCATCAAGGGATACTCCCGGATGATAGCGCACTCCTCCTTTAGACGGGCCTCTGGTATTGTCGTAGCGCACCCGATAACCTTGAAAAATTCGCAGGGAACCGTCGTCCATCCGCACGGGAATAGATACAATTAAACTGGATTTGGGATATTTCAGCCGTTCGATCGTATCCTCGGAAAGGGACACATATTTTAAGGCTCGTTCTAATCGGCGACTGGCATCGGCAAATAATGAATCAGACATAAGAAGTTAGTTGACTGTTGACTGTTGTTAGTTGACTGTTGTCAGAGAGAAGAAGGCTTGGAGTGCTTAAGCTAATTTAATCACAATCCTGGTTGAATGCTGCCTCCTTTCTTCTGACAACAGTCAACTACCTTGTGTCGATCGACTTTTCGAGCAGTGCCAAGCAGCGATTAAGCAGATACACTTACAATAGAAGGTGATATTTAACCTCAAGCCGCAATTTGAGTTCGATTGCTCAAATTACAGCCAGCCATCAGGGGAATTAAATTCTGAAATAGATCGAGGCTTTAGCTGACGTTAGAAACTGAATTATTATTATGGTTGGACTCCTAGCCGCACTCTCTGCGTCTGCGGCAGGGGGTATGAGAATTGCCCTGCCCCTGCTGTTAATTGGTTTGTTGCGGATTGACAAACTTTGGTCAGAAATACCTTTATTGTCGGGGGTCCCCCCCCAAGTGGCTATCACCATCTTGGTGAGTTGGTCGCTGTTAGAGTTATTTGCTTCTAAAACTTTTGTGGGGCAGCGGGTGCTACAAATTGTGCAAATTATTTTCAGCCCCATTGTAGGAGCAATTATGGGAATTACGATCGCTCAATTAAGTTCGATCGAGGAAATTATTGCTCACCCTTGGATGCTGTGGATAATTGGTATTGTCGGAGGTTTGTTGGCTTTAGTGCTGCAACTGGTACAAGCAGGATGGTTTTATCGGCTGCAGGGTTTGCCGATTTGGGTGATTTTTCTCCAAGATGTTCTGTGCATTTCCTTGGTTTTGTTTGCCTTTGACGCCCCGCGGCAGGGAGGGTTAGTTGCGATGATGCTGCTGTGGCTGGCAATTCGCAGTTCTAAAGAGTGGTATCGGTGGTACAAAAGTCAGGGAATACCGGGCGATAGGGGAAATCCCCGCCGCCGCAAGCACGATCCTGATTAATTATTGATTAGTTATTGGCGATTAATCATATCGTTTACGGTTGTTTCGGAATGATTTAACAGCAGAGACCGCAGAGGGCGCTGAGTTTGAGAAGAGAGAGATGAATAATTCCGCTCCCAACGGATTTGATATCATTAGTGATTTGTAACAACAGTCAACAGTCAACGGTCAACTGTCAACTGTCAACTGTCAATTTAAAGCAATCCGATCGAATGTAGCGGGCCCTGACCCGTAATTAACTCCAGCAATAGTGCTACAAAACCAATCATCGCCACACGACCGTTCCAGACTTCAGCCCCCGTGGTCAAACCCCACTCCCACTGCTCTTGAGGGTACATTTTCACTATCTTGGAAGGGCGTATCACATCCGAGAATTTAACGCTGGGAGATTCTATCGACTCGATGACTAAATCGGCCAAGGCTTCAATAAACACCGGATGAGTATTCAGGGCGGGCACTCGGTAGAAATTCTGAATTCCCGATTCTTCTGCTAATTCCCGATACTCCATGTCAATTTCTTGCAGAGTCTCGATGTGTTCGGAAACGAAACTAATCGGAACTACCAACAAATCTTGGACTCCATTTTCTGCCAATTCGGTAATGGCGTCTTCGGTGTAAGGCTTGAGCCATTCCACCGGGCCAACCCGACTTTGATAAGCTAGAGTGTGTTCGTTCGGTCGGTTCAAATGTTCCATAATCAGACGAGTGCAATCTTCAATCTCGCGCTGATAGGGATCTCCAGCCTCTTCTACGTAGCTGAGGGGGACGCCGTGGGCGCTGAAAAAGATGTGAACTCGATCGGGATCTGGATTGTGGTCTAGTTCTTGGGCTATCAGTTCCGACATTGCCTGAATGTAGCCTGGCCGCTTATACCAAGAAGGAATCGCGGTATATTCGATATCCTTGAGGGCTGGATCTTTGCCCCACATTTCTTCTAGCTGCCGGAAGCTAGAACCGCTGGTGCTGATGGAAAATTGAGGATACAGCGGCAAGATTGTCAAATGTTCAATGCGATCGCGCTTTATTTTGGCGAGTGCCTCTTCGGTAAAAGGATGCCAGTAACGCATCCCCACGTAAACTCGAGCATCCTGTCCCTTTTCTTGCAAGAGTTCTTGCAGCGAAGCCGCTTGTTCCTCGGTAATCCGCCGCAAAGGAGAGCCGCCCCCGATTTGGCGGTAGTTTTCCTGGGATTTTTGAAAGCGCAGGGTCGAAATCAACCAGGCGAGCGGTTTTTGCATCCACGGAAACGGAATGCGAATGATTTCCGGGTCAGCAAACAAGTTGAACAGGAAAGGACGGACATCCTCGATTTGATCTGGCCCGCCCAAGTTTAATAGCAATACTCCCACACGACCCATAGCGGTTACAGCTCTCCCATCGTCTCAGTTCTGTTACTTATCTTTATCATATAACTTAATAATATCTTAAGTCGATAGCAAGGTATACATAATTTTGACTGTGGCAACATTTTTTAGAGATTTAAGTTATCGGTATCAGTGGCTCTAGGATGCGATCGCGCGTCTGGCTGCGAGTGAGCGTAGGCGGCAATGCTCGTTTGGGCCAACTAGCCTGATAAAATTTGACCGTCAGCGCCGAAGCTAAAGTTTTAGACCTTTGCTGCGGTAGCGGTCAAATGAAGCAATTTCTGGTGCAATATTCCTAGGATGTCACAGGAGTTGACGCTGCGCCAATATCTCTGCAACCGGCCAGAAAAAATGTGCCATCAGCCAATTATGTAGAAGCTTTTGCCGATTCGAGGCCTTTTGCCGACTGTCAGTTTGACTTGGCAGACAGCAGCGTTGCGATGCACGAAATACGATCGGCACAGTTGCGACAAATCTTTTAAGAAGTGTAGCGCGCGATCGAGTACGGTGGTCTATTCATTTTGGTAGATTTTCATCTACCCACAAATCCGGTATTTTTGCCAGGGTTGGCTGTATTTTTGTGGTTGTTTGAGACTGAAACTGCATGGAAGTTGAGCGGAACTAACTTGGAAACTTTGTTGGCAGAGGTGGAATGGCGATCGTACAATTTCAAAGAAGCTCAACAACCCAAAATTTCTGCTGGCTGCAGCATTCAAGTAATCCAAGTTCAAAAGTTATATCAAATCCGGTAGCATCGTGGGGTGTCAAATCCAGTCAACCGTCAAAAATCACCCCGGGTGCAACCAGAATCTCTCTCATTTATTATCTGCGTTAATCTGTGTCGATCGGCCATCATCTGCGGTTAAAAAAAGAGAATGTATTAACCGCCGATAACAATGGATTGACGCTGATTCACGCAGATAAAGAGAATAAATTTGATATAATTAGTCAACAGTCATTAGTATACAAAATCACCTTTTCTTGCCGACGCTCTGGAAAAGCATCTGCGTTTATCTGCGGTTTCCCTAGCACTCAAAAAACCTGCAATAAGTCTACTAATGACTCATGACTAATGACTCCTAACTAAACAAACTTTTTCGCTGCTGCCAAAGCAGCCTCAAACTTGAGCAATACATCCTTTTCGGTGTGAATAACTTTCTCTTGTTCCAGCAGCGGGCGGCCAAAGCGAAAAATGCCGTCCTGTTCTACGTGGTCTACATAAGGCAGCGTTTCTGGATGCGGCAAAAATTTTCTGCCGATGGTGTAGGGCGTGTGGAAAGAAAAACTAAAATCGGGAAACTTGTCGCTCTTGATTTCGAGATAGTAAAGCGAGTAATAATCTTTGGTTTCGGAGTACACGCATTCGCGGCACTTATTTACAAGTTTGCGGTTCTGATAGAAAAAATCCCACTTATCCCAATAGTAGCCATCTTTCATCATTTCCTGGTGGTCGTCGCACAGTTCGAGATATAATTTGTCAGCATCGGCCGGACGGTAGAAGTAAAGCATGGCGTAGGGCATTTCAATCAGTAACTTGACTGCTTGATTTTTTCGCTCGTACCATTCGTGCTGGTGAGTTTCGTAGATTTCCTTATATTTATTAATTGCTTTAAAGCTGTTGAGCTGATTTTCTTTTGCCCACCGCGACGCCCAAACTGTCCAGTAAGCTAGCTGGAATGTTGCTGAAATTTCCGCCGAACCTTGTTCTTTCCAGTCGGCAATGATTTTTTCCCACTCGGAACTAAAAGCTACTCGCGATTGTTCGTTTTCTTCAGGTTTTTCTGTATTGATTGGGGGGGGTATTGGGCGATTATTTTTAATCAGCCCTTTGGGTTCTTTGCGCCAATTATTAATATCGGTTGGCGTTAGACTTAAGATGAATCTTCTGTCGTGAACGGGATATTCTAAATGGATTCCTGATTTGCGGAAAGAGCGGTATTCTAGAACAGGGAGTTTGTCTTGTTCAATCCACTGCTGGCGTTCTGCTGGCGAACACTTGAGCATTGCTTCTAATTCAGCAGGATCGACGGCTAATTCACTTTTGAATGTTTCCCAAAATCTTTCTTGTTCGGCTGGATTTGCTTCCAGCAGGGATACAATTCGGTTGACGAGATGATCTGTTTTGTCTTGGCAATTTTCGGGAAGTCCTAAGAAGTCGAGGAGTTTGGTCTTGAGTATTCGTCTGGCAGAGATTAGCTCGGCTAACATGAGAAGCTCCAGTAGAGTCATGACTTGCGCCCTTGAATTGGCAAGATTTGCACAAGTCTTATATATCTTAATAGATTCTCTTGGGTTGTCGGCAATTGAAATGTCTGCGCCAGCGAAGCTATACCGAACGTGGGTGCGAGTCCGTTGCGGTAGGGAATCGCCCACCAGCAGCCCCCTCCCTAAGCTAAAATACTCAAACCTAGACCAAAAAGCCGATCGACCTTTTGACCTGATTGCCTAAAACTCATATGTTGCACCATTCTCAATTACTTGTTTAGGAACAGGCTTTTGGGCCTGTGAAGCGAGAAAATTTATATTTTGTGGAACAGGCCGGACAGCCTGTTGCTGACAATGGTGCAAGATATCAGCTAAAATCGATAATTGCGATCGCGCACCCACAAACTCACTGGCACGGCATGGCCTGTTTTGTCAATCTTTACTTCTACCAAAAAAGATTGTCGCTGCTTCCTTTGAGCTTCGCTAATCTCCTGATTGACTTTTTCCCTTTCATCCTCTGGCATATAATAAGTTTCTAAGCCGTATTCCATCTGCCAACCGTTATATTTGCCCTTAATGGCGATTTGATTGGCGGGCAAATTGGTGGGATTTTCTAGACTGACGCGGACGGGTTTCCAAGCTTGGGGGCGGCCGGGATTAGTCGCGGCTTTGGGAGTTTCTAAGATTACATAAAAACTGGTTTTTGGTTTGAGATTGTGCGTATTTTTTGGACAAACAACTCCGGGAGGACAAGGTGTTTTTTCGGTCGGTAAATTTTTCCAGCCGGGGAGTTTTTGGAGATTTGTGAGATCGGAAATATCATATCTCAAAACTTGGTAATATCCGCGCAAAAAGTCGTAAGGATCTACTGGTGCTGTTTGCAGGACAACTGTTTTCCCAGTAATAAAAGTGTAAACTGCGGTCGCGGGTACGGCGGCAATTAGTCCGATTTGCAGCAGCAAAGGAACCCATAGCCGCCACGCAGGAAGGCGTTTTGCTTCCGGTGGAAGCTGAAACAGATTTGTTGTATCTGGATTTTTAACTAATAAGTCAATGTTGTTTGTGTTCACGTTATGTATGGGTGATATTGTTTACGGTGGTTTCGGAATGATTAAACCACAGAGACCGCAGAGGGCGCTGAGTGAGAGAAGAGAGAGATGAATAATTTCTATTCATCGGGGATTTTTGCGAAGTGGCGCTCGAACCACAAACCCGCAGCAATTACGCCTATCCCGCACAAAACAAATACAAATGATTTGAGCAACAATCCTGTGTTATATTCAAAGACTCTGCTGATAATTTGCAGGGTAATTAATACCATTCCTCCCCAAAAACTCCGGCGGTTTCCTAATGCTAAACCTTCTCGGATTAAGCCGACAGCGAGCAAAAACAAGAAAACATTGAACAGAAAAGTCGCTAATTGAGGAATGGGGGTAAAATTGAGGTGAATAAGCGGTATTAAGGCGCTGGTGACTATCAAAAGTGCGATCGCACTTGTGGTCAAATCCACTCCTTTTTGTTTGGGCCGCCGCAGTTCCAAACGTCCCAAACGCAGCCATTCAAACACGGTGAAACCGCCCAAAACAGCCACATTTGCCAGCAAAACCCAATCGGACTCTGTTGGCGCAGGATTCGGCGAATCTTGCCAAAACCCGTAGAAAGAAAGAACATAAAATACACCGGCGAGAAACAGCAGTGCTAAACTGCGGGCGGTAGGTTGAAACAGCCTGCCGTGTACCTTCGGCCACATTCCATCGTCGTATCCCCACAGCAAAGCGGGCGGTAGGGCGCAAAAAATTGCTGTACCCCAGGTTAGATTTAAGCCTTGGACGATAGAAACTTGTAGGGAAAAAATTATCGCGATCGCACCTATGGCAAAAATAGCACGCGATCGACACCAATAAGCCAGCGGCACAAACATTATACTGGCTGCGATCGGCATTTGCCGCACCAAAACTTCCAGCCAAGAAAACTCGACTTTGGAAGACCAATCTAACACGGCAAGCCAATAGCCCAAACCGATCAAAAGGGCTGACAAAACGCCCAAAGAAGTCAACCGCAAACTGTAAGCCATTCCGAGCACGCCGATTCCCCAAGCAAGGAAAAGTCCGTAGGAAGAACCGCCAATGTGGAACATTTGCGCCATCAATGCCATATTTGCTCCTAAAATCAGAGCTCCTAACAGCAACAATCCTTCACCTAGGAGTTTGTTTCGCCCTTTTGTTGCGGGCATATTGGGATTGGAGTTTTGGCTTCGGGATGGGGGAATTCGCCACAGATAGAAACCTGCTGCATTGACTGCTACGAAAAGACTTAGCAGCAGTGCAACTCTCACTTCTCGCGACCAAACTTGCCAGTTTGCGGCTACAAAGGTGATGACTCCTATACCGAGGAGAATGCCGCCGAGACTGATGAGAATGCTGAGGAAACGGTTGCGGGAGGCCGTTTCGAGTGTGTTGAATTGGTAGCGTTCGGAAAGTTGTTGGTAGAATGAAGTGTCGATGAGTCCTTCTGCTTGCCAGAGTTTGGCTTGTTCTCGCAACTCGCGCCGAAATTTATCTGAAATCATTGTTTATATTCCAGAGGATTTGAACTGTGATAGTTTTTAATATGTCACTTGTGGGTTGATTGTCGAGCGAGGCTGGGACACCTGCTGAACTTGCACAGCAGATTTGATTGATATCCTTCGGCTGTTGAAACCGTTTCTACATAAACAAACTCCCAGGAGAAAGAAACGAATAAATCAAGGAATGTAATATTATGGTACAAGCTCAATCTAAAAAATTAACTTTTGACGATTACCTTAATTACTCAAATGATACGGGTCAACGCTATGAGTTAATTGATGGGGAGTTAATAGCTTTGCCACCAGAATCTGAACCTAATAATTTCATTGCTAACTATCTATTTTTCTATCTTGCTAGCAGCGGGCTAGTGCCACTCAGGCTGATTAAAACGCATAATTGCGAGGTTCAAGTTGCCGTTTTGCGATCGGGAGATGCGGCCAACCGCTACCCCGATTTGATAATTCTGGAACCTGAACATATTCCGCTGACAGCAATCAGGCTAACTATCACTTTCGATATGTTGCCTCCTCGGTTTGTTGTGGAGGTAGTGAGTCCGGGTAGACTGGGCAGGGATCGGGATTACGATCCTCTTCGAGGGCTTCGCCAACGCAAACGAGCTCAGTACGCAGCGCGGGGCATCGCAGAGTATTGGGTTATCGATCCAATTGAACAAGTGGTGACGGTTTTGCGGCTTGAGGAGGGGCAATATGTTGAGGTTGGGGTATTTCGGCATGGAGAGGGGATAGTATCTCCGATGTTTCCACAGCTAAGTTTGACGGTTCAACAGATTTTGAGTGGAGATGTTTAAGGGCGGATCGATAGCTAATTGGTTAGCATTCATCTAACCACCTACCGATTAGTGAAAATCTCCACCCTCAACCTGATTGAGGCCATGTTTCAATCCCTGATAGGGATTTAGGTTGATTGCAACCTGTAAGTTTCGCTAACAGTCACACCATTTTTAGATAGTGACGTGAGAATATCACCAACCTTACTTTGCTAAATAAATATAGGCGGGGAAACTCAACTTTCCCCGCCTAAAGCTTGTAACCCTAACCAATACGTCAGTTATCTATTCCAGAAACCCTAGATGTGCTAAATTTAATATCAGCTTCAGAACACAATATTTTTATTTTCTCCTCTACTTTTTTTATTATTTTTCCACCAACAACACAACCCCAAAAACCACCTTCTTCATTACGGTGTGAAATTCTCCAATGTTCATCATTTTCAGTTTCAATAATTAGAAACATATTATTAAGAGCAATTATATGTTTACAGTCAGTCAAATACTTAACTACGGATGTATCTAAAAAAACATAAAAATCTGAATATTCTGGAGTTTCTATAAATGAATTTCCACCCTCACAAGGTACTAAATTCAGTTCTCTTAAATCAAATTTGAGTGTAGCCACTAATTTTATTCCTTACATTTACAAATGGTTATTAAAAATATACCCTTTACATAAAGACCTGGACATTATACTTATGGGTGATTTACATAAAGACCTATAAATTATACTTAGGGCTGATTATTGCACCCGTGACGCTTTCTTGCTAGACCTTGCCACCGCTACGACGGCTAGACCGTGCAAGCCGCTAGACCGTCTGACCGTGCAAGCAAGACGATCGCTCCGACCATCCGCTAAACGTATGAGGGAGCCGTGCCAGACGTGTCAGATGTGTAAAACGTGCTTAGAATACAACCCGTACCTATGGTAAGACTATACAGCCGTCCGAGCATCGTGCGCCTATAGAACCATAAATATGATAGGACTATGAAACCATCCGACCTTAACGTATAGTTATTTTTACCATCTGGCATTAATAAAAAATATTTTAAAAAACTCACTTTCTATATATATGTTTTTTCCATTTACATTAAATGATGATCTAATCTCGTTCTCTGACTTACCACCATTAACAATTATAAGAAACAAAATAGTAGTTGAATTAGTAGAATTGGGATGATTATTTTCTATTATTAATTTATGACATTTTTTAATTATCCCACGGCTAGAAGTGAATTTCAATATGATTCTATCATGATTAGAAAATTTTATAACGTTTTCTTTAGGGACGCATTCCACAGTTAAACAACTATCTTTTAGATGATAATCTAACAATTCTGATAGTATAAATAATGCTATTGTTTCTTCTTTAGGAACACGTTTTATTTGAGGAAAATTTATTACATTATAAAATTCTTTACACAGTCCCCAACTTACAATTTGTGAAAAATATACACGTATTGTTTCTAACAATTCTTCACTATTAATAAAATATATATCACTAATATTTTCAATATTTAAAGGATATTTTTCAGAATAAAATCTTGCAACATCATGCCAACTAAATAAATTTTCAGGATCTTTAATAAAATCATAGGGGATAGGTTTTGTTGATTTATATGTATCAATTAATTTTGTCATCATATCAGGATGCTCTACAAGTAATTCTTGTAAACTATTCTTATCTTTAACAATATCATTCCATGTTAAACCATCGGCAAATAAAGTTCGCATTCTATCATTCATATAATTTCTAAGTTCTAAATTATGATGTTTTATAGCATCTTTTTCACTCCACAAATAACTAATTGGAAGAAAAGTTAATATATTTTCGGGTACTAAAAGAATTCCTTTATCTAAGTAACAAGGTAAATTACAATATCTATTACCATTAATATCAGTTGAATCAGCTTTGGGTAAATTTAATTGTTCTGCAATACGACTTGAAAATTGAGCTAATTCTGGTAAAATTATAGAAATAATCATATCACTAATTCTATCAGCACCTATATTTTTTTGAAAAACTGCTGCTAATTGAAAAATAATAGGATCTACCAGCCCCACTTCTACAAAACTTGTAATATTATCTAATAAATCCCATGCTATACTCCATCCAATACCTTTACCTCCACTACCTTTGTTTGAGTATCCTAAACCAGCTAGAGGAGTTTCAGAAAATATTAATTTATCACGAACTTCAACTCTTATTTCTTTATACTCTTCTTGAAGTCTCAAATATTTAGGTGAAGGTCTATAAAAGAAATTCTCTGAACTTTCCTTAGCTTTTAATTCCTTAAGTTCTTTTTTTACTTCAATAATAACTTGTATTTCTTTTATTCTGTTTTCAAAATAATTCATAACTTTTTCATCAGCATTTTTTAGCTCTATCACAGATGTTTTTGATAAGAGTCTTGGGTCTATATATAGTTTTGAATCATTATCAATAAATCCATTAAATACATTATGTTCCCTTAATATTATTGAATCTACCTGAAACACATCACTAATTCTTTGAGGCATATTTTATATTTATTAAATACTGAAAATATCAGCGTTTACAAGTTTTGAGCTTCAAACCATTATAATAACCTCTCTATAGTACACGTCAACTATTTACGTGATCCGATCGCCCTGTTGAATCTGGCAATTTGAAGGGGTAACGACAGCCGAAAAAAATTACTCCCTCAAAAAAACACCTATCCCTAGGCGCAAATTTTATCCTTCAACCCGATTCAAATTCCAGTCGTAAGGCAAAAAAACGATCGCCCATTTATCACCCACAGCCGCCTCCGTCCCCAAATAACCGCCCACATACTCAGCCACCGAACCCGCCGCCTTTACAAAATCCTCGCCGTACCACTTAAAAATCTTGCTCAAATAAAGCGTCTTTTTCTCGGCATCATATCGCACCTTATCAGGATTGTGAATAAAACGCCTCGCATCCGCTTCTAATTGAGTCCGTACCGACTCCGGGAAATAAGCCCCCCGGCGCAGCAGCGGGCACCCGACTGAAGCGCAAACTAATGCAAAATGGATGCGCGGTTCGGCAAATTCCGGCCGCAATATTGCGTGTTCGATTTGATTGAGACTGTACTTTTTGCCGCCAATAATCGTATTTGAACGAGTGAAAAAATCCAAAAAACTCAGCCAGTTGGGAATTCCCAAAACTTTGGGACGGATGGACGCGATCGGATATACTTCCAGAACTTGAGAAATTGCGATCGCATTATACGCATTCAGCCACAACGCCAGCCGCGCATCCGCATCAGTACCATCCGCCAAATCCAGATCCGCCAAACTTTCCAGCCACGCCCTCAAAACATCCGCCCCCTCAGCTTTCCAGCCCCGATAATTGACGCGGCCCAAATCGTCAACGTAGCGTTGCAGCAACTCGTCCCAAATCGTAAAGTCGATCGTACCGATCATTTATTACTATCCCTAATATAAGGCGGGCATTCCTTTAGCTTCTGCATCTATTTAATACTACCGTCAACCCAAATAATACCTCCAACGGTAGGATTTTTTAGATTAGCCCCGTTAAACGGGCTCTGGATTAAATTAGCTTGAGTAAAATTAGTACCTTGTAAATTAGCTTGCCGCTAAGAAGCCCCGCTCAAATTTGCCCCGGATAAATTAGCTTCCCTAAAATTTGCTTCTCTCAAATCTGTCCCTTGCAAATTCGCATTTGCTAAACTCGCGTACCGCAGGCGAATGCCGCTCAAATCGCCGCCGGGACACTGGTTAGTTTACCGCAACTAATTGATTTGCTGCGGGTTAGGTGCAATCACTGGTGTAGCCAACCCGAAAATCATTCCCCATGAAACTGCTCCCAAAGTTACAGATTTCCTGCTCTTTACATTCTACAATCTTAAAAGATTCTTAATTTCAATTTCAACGGGGATCGGTTTCTTCCGGCACAACACCCCTCCCACTTTGATCTGCAATTTTTTAAATTCCCCTTACCTCCATAACACACTATGACGGATCGAACCAACTTTTTCGATAAACTGTTAGCGGCTGTTGAAAGCAATCAAAGTTTGCTTTATTTAGCCCTCGACCCCGACCCGGAAACCTTGCCCGCCCTAGTTTCCATGACTGGGGAAGAGACTCAAACTTTTGTAACTGATTTGTTGTCAAAGCTAAAAAGTGCGATCGACGAAACAGCCGATTTAATCTGTGCCTGCAAAATCACCCTCGGTTTTTACCAATCTCTCGGTATTCCCGGTTGGGCATTGCTGCAAGAAATTTTAACAATTATTCCCCCTCACCTGCCAGTAATTTTAGATGCCAAACACTGCGATTTAAATACCAGCACAGTGTTTGCCAAAATTGTATTTCAAGACTGGCGAGTTGACGCTATTACCTTAAGTCCCTATCCCGGATTCGACCAAGTAGCGCCATTTTTGTTATACGCTGGAAAAACTGTTTTTGTCCTCTGTGCCAGCGCCAACCCGTCAGCGGCGGCTTTGCAAGAATACCCAACGCCAAACAACCCTTTTTACTTGCAATTAGTCCGACTCTCTCAAACTTGGGGAACTCCCGAAAAAGTCGGTTTAGAAGTAGGAGTAATGCCGGATATGTTAGCCCGCATCCGCAAAGAGGCTCCTGAACGCCTGATTTTAGTCGAAGGAGACATCCCCGCAGAAAATGACCTAACAGAAGAAAACGACCTCGCACAACTGCTGGCGGCTGGTTTAAGCAAGAATGGTGAAGATTTGCTGCTGCCAGTCCCCCCGAGCTTATTAGCGGGGAAAGAGCCGCGCCGAGAAATTGAGAAATTGCGGGATAGTATTAATAAACAGAGGCTGCGGGCGATCGAAGGTAGTCCCACTTGCGAATTGTGGCTGCCGGATGTTTGCTTTTTGCAACCGGAACCTCATCGCGATTTAATCTTGCAACTTTATGACATCGGCTGCGTAGTTTTTGGCGACCACGTACAAGCATCGGGCGCCGTATTTCCATATTACATCGACTTGCGGAAAATAATTTCTATTCCGCAGATTTTCCACCAAATTGTCAGCGCTTATGCAGACATTCTCAAGGATTTAAAATTCGATCGCATTGCCGGAATTCCCTACGGTTCTTTACCCACAGCAACGGGTTTAGCATTGCGGATGGAACGCCCGATGATTTTCCCGCGCAAGGAGGTGAAAACTTACGGTGCAGGCAAATTGATTGAGGGGCATTTTCAGGCAGGAGAAACGATTGTCGTAGTCGATGATATTTTGATTAGTGGCAAAAGCGTGATGGAAGGCGCGGCTAAGTTAAAATCGGCTGGCTTGAATGTGGAAGATATCGTGGTATTAATCGACCACGAACAGGGAGTCAAAGATAAGATGCAGGCCAACGGTTATCGCGCACATTCTGTGCTAGCGCTTTCGGAAATAGCTGAAGTTTTGTATCGAGCAAGTCGCATTGATACCGAGCAATTCAAGCTTTTGACGGCGGAACATTAAACCCCAATTCCTCTAGGGCATACTTTTACCAACCATAATCGCCAAAAATTAATAATCTGAGCAACCTGCCCCCACTCAATGTACGTTTTTTCCCTGATATCGGAAGTTAGTGCATTTGGCTTTTGGGATTTTAAAATCCCAAAAGCCTTTCGACCCCAATTATTTGAACGCTACCCCTTGACAGACCAAGACAGTATCTACGATTTTATGTTTATCTGGAATTAAACATAAAAAATCCCCCATTTGGGGGATTTACTTCAAGGCTATTACATAGCCTTAGTCTCCGGCATCAAACACTTATCAGAATCGCAGCCCGCCGGCCCCGAATCCATCATTTCACCTAAGTCATAGCGACTCAAAGCCGCATGAAAAACATCAATTTCGCGGCGCGCTAAAGTCTCTTCCACCATCTTGGTGTAAGTTTCCTTGTTTATCGGTTCAAAGGGCAAACGCGGGAAAGTTTCAAGAGCATCAAACCGAGCCAAAAGCGCTGCGGAAATGTAGCCTTCATCATCGCGAATCGCTTCGTAAATCCGAGTACCCAAACTTTCTACTTCATTTTCGCGCAATTCAATTGTGGCCGAAGTGTTATGTCGCACATAGAACTTTTGCACCTGCATATAAAAGTCCATTTGTGCCGCCGCTGAGAACTTGTTAATGTCAATTTCATCAGCACCGGGCAAGTCAGCCCAACTTACAGCAACAGGTATTTCTACCAGCCATTCTGTACAGCGTTCGTCGAAGGGATTGTTCAGCAAATTGCCGTTTTCATCTTTGTCAGATTGAGACGGAATCACGTTGTATCCGTAGTCGATGCAGGCGAGGGCTACGGGGTCGTTTTTGCCGAAAGTGATTCGGCGAATAAAACGCTGGGCTTTCGGCGGATGCCAGCCGGGGGAAGCACCTGTCAGCAGAGATTTAGTACCCGATGGTTGAACGGTTGTGCAGCGATTTGGGCGTTTTAAGGAATGGCGATCGCAATAATCCCATACTACGCGATCGACAATCTCGCGCCAACCACTCAAATACTCTTCTTCCCGCTGTTTAAAAGCGATTCCTTGCGGAGTTTGCGGGCGGCCTTCCACCCACCAGCGCAGCCACTCAACGCCGAAAGCGTGAACGAAGAAATCGAACAATCCCGTGAAAGATACGCCGACAATCGGGTCTAGTTCGCGGCTGTATTGATAGCGGGGTTCAAGAAATTTGTGATTGAGAAGTACCGCGACAGATAGAGCCGCAGCCCTGAAAGCTTCCTCCTGTTCTTTGAAGTTGTAAGGATCAATTTGATTGAGGTGAACCTCCGCCAAATTACAGTGGAAATTAGAGCCGATGATTTCCAGTTTTGTTACCCTAAAGGCTTTTTATCCTTTAGTTCTACAGATTCGATTTTCTCTGTAGCTCGGCGTACTTTTTCATCTACTTTACTTGTAAATGCCCCGCACTCTTGCCAGGATTATATTCTTCAAAAAAGAAGGTTCACCCGGTACGCTCTACGGTGGTAAAGAATTTTTAATTCCCTTACTTACCTCGGAGTTAACATCTCAGTCTTCTCCGATTTTGCGAAGTTTTTAACGTGAGGCAAAATTACTTACCACACGGGTTTAAGCCCACACGGACTAACCGATGCTCTAATTCTTCCGCAGTCATATTAGGATAGCGTTCCTGCAACCACTCTTTAGATTTTCCTTCGTCGTAAGCTTTCAAAAATTCAAGTTTAAGACTCGGTGTTGAAAGTAAATCAACGTTAGATCTAGCTACAGCTTCGCCGGCCCATTGAATCGCACCTTCGCCGCTGTAATACTGTTTGCGGACAGCATCAATACATTCTTCTAGTGTAGGTTTGGTATGGAAAACTCGCGTATGGTTAGCCATCCGAAGGGCATCGCGTTCTGGATCTATTCTCCAGTTGCCGCTTTCATCTTGTTGCCACAAATTGTTTTTAGCATTTGCCCCCAGTTCGTCATCAGAAGAAAACTGACGCATTCCGGCCGATCTTCTAATATTTCCGGCGACGATCGTGACCGCCGCTTCATCTATCAGAACGCAGCATTCAACTGAATTTAACTGCCGCCCTAAAGCTTTATTCAAAATAGCTGCGCAGCGCTGATAAAGGTCAGGCAATTTCACCGGATTTGCTACTCCGCCAAAACCTTTTAAAGGTTCTCCCACCGGGCGAACATCGCTCAAATCAATGAATACTTGAACTTCTCCTGCAAATCTTTCATCTGTGGATAATTCCAGCAAAGTTTGATAGGAGTTTACCCAACCTTGGCGAGAATCTCCGACATAAATAGTTGCGGTTTTTTCTGCTATTTTTACTTCTGTTTCTTGACGGCGCGACTGGGCGGGTGTAGAGCCGATTTCGCCTTGCATGGTTAGGGTTAAACGGTTGCGAATCGGCGGCAGTTGGTTGATATATTGTGGTTCCAAGACTGCCCCAGTGCCGCAGCCCATCATTGCCAAATCCATTAACAAGCCAAAGGAACGCCAGTCGAGAATATTTGTTGAGGAGCAATTATATGCGCCGGAAAAATTCTCTGGTTGCTCGATCCATTTGCTGCCGCCTACCCACAGCCAGCGGCCTGAAGCGAGGGTTTTGAGCTGGTTTTGCATCCGGTGCAGCAGTTGTGTTTCTTCGGGGGTGAGGTTTCCCAGCTTTTGCAGCCCCTTGACTGTTCGATCGCACACTTGGGCCCAAGTCTCCCTTCCCGTCTCGGTACGGCGACTGTAAGTCCTGAAAAATACTGGATTGGCTGCGGGTGCTGTTTCGGGGAAATCGGACAGGTTGCGTTTCTCGCTGGCACTCGATCGCTCTAATTCTCGAACCATAGGTTGTGTACTGACGTGTCGGAATATATCAACAGACTACGAATATACAACAGGATTCAGATTTAGGGTTAAAGGTTAATATATTTGACAATTTGCACTAGATATGGGGATCGCAAGTGTACAAGCTCGATCGAGCGATCGACTCAAAACTTGACAAAAAAACCCGATTTCTTCCTGAAACCGAGTGAATAGCAAATCTTGTCAATTGTCAATCCTTTGTCAATAAAAACTCAATATTGGGTAACAGCGGGTCTTGAACAACCCCCACACCGTTAAATCCCCAACGTTCGAGTAGCTTTTTTACCTGAGAACCGGAAATTGATTCTACTCCGAATCGATCGGCAACATCAGCAGCGTGGGCGTTGAGATAGCTCAAAGCGTCATAGTCTTCGCGAAACATCAGCAGGTAACTCACCGCCGAATCTGGATTGGGACAAGCGCTGATATATTTGCCGTCAGCACGAGAACGCAGCAAGTAAAAAACTTGAGATAACATCTTATGTTTTAGCTGTTCAGATTGGCGATGAATTGTAGGGACTTACGCAAAGGTGCAATTTTTGCACTATTTGTAGGGGGTAAAGTGCTTAGGGCCCGCCTTACAGATAGAGTTTATGCGTAACTCCTAAATTTATTATAGTTTAAAATAGAGAAAACATCAACAACTTCAGGAATAATAAAAAATGAAAAATTTTTCAAGATTAAACGTATCGACCGGGAAGATTTGGAATAGCATAGCCTTTTTCTCTTTCGCTACTATCTTAGGCTGCTTATTGTCGCCAAGCTATCAAATTCTTGACCCTATAGATATAACTAAAATTATCCTAGCTCCTGTCAAATTTATTTTGTACATTCCTTTAAATTTCTTATCTTCATTATCTAATTTTAGTTGGGATAGTTTAGCTTGGTTGCTTTGGCTGTCAATCTTGCTAATTTGGGTGTACAGTCTAAGCAATGCACGTCTACGGCTGAAACAGTTTCGTTGGTGGATAATTCCATTGCTAGCAGGGATTCTGTCACTAACTTGGGCAACACATCTTGTATTATGGTTGAATTTCACGCTTTACAAGCCGGAATTAGAAAAATTAGCCGACCGAGTAAAATTCGCAACCTCTCAAAACAAAGTATTGGAGTTTAATCCGAGTCAAAAAATAGGAATTTTGGAGGTTCTTGGTGTCTATAGAGTGTACGACCCATCTGAATCTGCCCCAAATAATCTGGCAATCTCGCCGACAACAACCAATATCACCTCAATTGAGATAGAGGGTAAGTGGGCGCATCAGGGTTTCGTTCGGGATTTATCTCGCAAAGCCGGTGGTTTCCAAGCTATAAATTTTCGCTTGGCCCCCGGTAGCAACAACGGCGATCAAAATATTTTTTATCTCGGCGAGGGTTGGTATGCTTTCCAAAACTTGTTTGACTAACAGGACTTATGCCTTAACCATATTTGTAAGGTGCGTAATTCGCACCTTACTACTATTCCAGATTGGCAACTAAGAACATCTAAATCAAAGTTAGTGCCAAACCTTTAAATCCCCTGCCGTCGCCAATTTGACCGACGATCGAAGCTTGACCTGTGGTCAAATTGATATTGTACAGGCTGGAAACTCCCCCAACCTCGATCGCAGCCAAAGCCGTCTGGTTACCGTTAACACTCCTGATATCAAAGCCGAGAACAGTACCAGCATCAATTCCCAAAGATCCGATCGTATTCAACACTCCATTATTCGGCGGATCTTGCCGCACCAAAACGTCTAAATTGGTGTCAATTGCAAATAGTGTCGTCGAAGTTGCCCCTGCAAAGTTATTCACATATGCAGCAGCAGCAGCAGCGCCGGGATTGCCAAAATTGCGATCGCCCGCAGCATAAGCCAAATTCCCGTCGAGTTGAATTCCCCCCGTCAGGGTGTCAAAATCTACAAGTGCCCCAGTATCAGGGTTGAGACGGGCGTTTTGACCGGCTTGATTGACAAACCGAATTCGATCGACCGTCGGATTGAAATCAAAACCCGCAGCCCCCGGAGTTAGGGGAACAGCAAACTGCCCGCTACCGACTTGACTTGCAGCCCCAGTAACTGGATTAATCGCGTACAAGCGATTGCTAGAACCCACACCGTAAAGCACACCGTTAGCGGGGCGAAAATCAATTCCCAGCAAACTTTCTCCGGGCTGCAATCCTGTAACTGCCACGTCGCTGAGAATTGCCCGCGGTCCCGCCTCGTTAAAACCGACAATTGTTTCAGCGCCATTTCTGACAGTTAAAGCGTAAGCTGTAGGCAAAGGCAAAGCCAAACCGTTAATCTGTCTCCCGTCGGCAATTTGACCGACAAAGGAAGCTTGACCGCTACTTAAATTGATATTGTACAAGCCCGAAACGCCCCCAACTTCCAGGGCCGCCACTGCCACCTCGCGGCCGCCAATACTCCTGACATCAAAGCCGAGAACGCTAGTAGCATCAACTCCCAAAGATCCGATCGTATTCAACACTCCATTATTCGGCGGATCTTGGCGCACCAAAACATCCAAATCGCTGTCAATTGCAAACAGGGTGGTGGAAGTTGCGCCGGCAAAGTTATTCACATACGCAGCCCCAGCAGCAGCCGGAGAACTTCCAAAATTGCGATCGCCTGCAGCATAAGCCAAATTCCCGTCGAGTTGAATTCCCCCCGCCAGCGTGTCAAAATCCACAAGTGCCCCGGTATCCGGGTTGAGGCGGGCGTTTTGATCGGCTTGATTGACAAACCGAATTCGATCGACTGTCGGATTGAAATCAAAACCCGCAGCCCCCGGAGTTAGTGGAACAGCAAACTCCCCGTTACCCACTGGACTTGCTTCCCCAGTCATCGGATTGACAGTATACAAGCGATTGCTAGAACCCACACCGTAAAGCAAACCGTTAGCCGGCCGATAATCAATTCCCAGCAAACTTTCTCCCGCTTGCAATCCAGTCACGGGCAAATCTGAGATCACACTTCCCGGATTGGAAAGGCTAAAACCGACAATCCGATTAGCAGGAGTTAAAGCATAAGCCGTTGTCCGCGCTGGAGGCGGGGGATTGGGAACAACGCTGCTAATATTATTAGTGAAACTTGCCTGGTTGATCGCACTTTGTCTCACCCCTTGGAGGGTAGCGAGAAATTCTCCTGTTACGCGGTCTTGGATAACAGTATTGTTTCCAGCTTCTAGAATATTTAAGTCGCTAAAACTAAGACCTTCCCCCAAACCGATTAAATCTGTACCTGGTACAAAATCGGCGATCGCGTCCGCATTTGCCAAACTAACACCGCCGCTGGTACGACCAGGATCTGCCTCCGCATAGCGCCTCAAAACAAATAAGTCTGCCCCGTCTCCGCCTATCAGGATATCAGTATCTCGATCGCCCGACAAAACATCATTGCCGGAGTTTCCCGAAATGGAATCGCTGCCTTTTCCGCCCACCAAAAAATCGTTACCGTCTCCGCCGTTAACAGTGTCGTTCTCTAAATCTCCAAAAAGCGAATCTTGACCTAAATTGCCCTCAATTAAATCGCTTTGTTTTCCTCCATAAATACTGTCATTACCAGAGTTTGCCGTAATGGTGTCATTGCCCATCAAACCAAAAATTAGGTCATTTTCTGGAGTCCCTGCTAGCAAGTCTGCTTGTGCGCTGCCTCTAATATCTGCCACGATCTAATTACCCTCTAAATTTGATACTTTTGATACTTCTGTTGCCTAACGACGGCGGTATTCTCAGTCAAAATATCACAAATTAGCACTTTTAGGATAGTTTTTCTTATTTTCGGCTGTAGGGGTGGGTTGTAATCAAAGTATTACAGGCAGCTCAAATGATACATAAACTCGCCCCCGGATTAAAATAAACTCACTCCTAAATACAGACCACTTAGCAGTATTTTATAGTTTGCTGTGTCGCTAAGGGCGATCGCAGCTCAACTGCAAACAGGCAAGCTGAAATTTTTAGCGGTGCGAACCTATGAAATTTTGTACTGCTTTCATTAGTAATATACGCTGACTCTATAATTTTGGATCGGTACAGTCAGAAATTATTTTTTAACTTTAATCTTAAAGCCTGCGAAGGTGGGCTTTGTGTGTGTAGCGGCGACCACCATCGCTCAATATAAAGTGGATTATTATAAATGCAGAATTGGCATAATAATTTAGTTTAACAGTCGTCTTCAGACGACTTAAGCTTTCAGGCAGGGGTTTAAGCCCCTGCCTGAATCGGAGTTTCACGTTTGATCCCTTCCCCTGCTTTTTCACGCTTTCAGCAGTGCTTTAGAAGCTGATTGCCCTGCGAGTCTCAGTTGCGATCGCAATTTGAGATTCAACAACACCAAGACAGTCCACTGACTCAGTATGGAGAGCAAAATCGTATTTCCTGACGCTGCCAGAGACGACGAAGACCAAAAGCCACCAAATGTTGAACACAACCACAAAAGAGGAGCTTTTTCAGGGGTTAGCAAGAGCATAGATAAAATCAGAGGCGGCAACAAGATAGCGCCACCGACTGTGCAGGCAGCCCAAATTTCCTGATTTCGGGTTTTTGTAAATAGGAATAGTTGGGTGATGGCTGCGTAAATTAGGATTATGTTCAGGCAGAAAATTACACCCCAAAATCCATTATTCTCACTTTTTTCCAACAGTGCCCAAGGTGTTAAAATTATTACTGAGCTGAGGAAATTAATCGCGATCGCAACTACAGCCGGACTTTTATCGCTCCAAATTAAATCGAGTAGTGGGTAGCGTCGCCACAGCTTCTGATTGCTGGGAACGATTTGTTTCCGATACCTCGCCCAATCGTACAATGATTGTCTGTCAGATGTTAAAGCTGCAATTAAAGCTAAGAACATCACCAAATTCAAGATAAGTAAACAGATGAGATTAGCGTTGTCTGGGGCGTCTGATTGGAGTGCAAACCCTAAAAATATTACCTGACAGCAGATAACTAGCAAATAACTTTGCCGCTTGCTCAAAACTGTAGCACTGGGATTTGGAAAGCGGCGCTGCCATCCCTGCCACATCCAGTAGGTTCCTGTACCACAAACCAAGAGAGACAAAGCAATGCCACTCGCAATATTTGTACCCACTGGCGAGTAAAACCATTGCAACTTGTCTGAGTTTTCAACTAACGAATCGAAATCAGTTTTATCAACTATAAAAAGCTGATATCTCAGCATAGCAATGGGAGACAAAAAATGTAACACATCCCCAGCAGTTCGCGTGAGCGGCAGCCAAGAAATCCCAAACACAACAAAAACCATAGCGCTAGCCAACCAAGGTTGAAATCCTCCCAACCAACTGGTTGTCAATCCAAATAGCATCGCCGTGCTGTAAAACAAAGCACAGCTACCTGCAACCGCTATGTAGAAACATAAAATTTCATGTAGGGGTATTTGAGCGACTAATCCAGCGTACAAATGCAGCGGTACTGTCAGAATTGCTGCTAGATACAGTAAAATTGGGACGCCGAGCATTTTGCCGAGAAAAATTGTTTTTGCTGACTGGGGACTGAGGCGAATAAAGTTGAGCGTGCCGCGGCGTTCCTCCTTGTCTAAGTCGCTGACCAGCATATAAGTCCCTCCTACTAATAGGGCTAACACGCTCAATATGCTCAGCCAAATGAATATCTCTAGCCACCACATCGGCCAGTTAATAACAAAGTTGCCGAAGGCATCTCTGACGCACTGTTTCTCAGACGCAGAGCGAATGGCACCATCGAAAGTGCAAAATCTGTGATAGATGGGGTTAGTGTACTCTCCATGAGGTGGGGGAACGGGTATCTGGGCATTGAAAGACTTGAACAGTAGCAGTTGAGCGCTTACGGAAAAGGCAGAGGCGATCGCCATATTGCCAGTATTCAAGCGACCTTTGATTTCTCGAAATAACTGGGGATTCCAGTTGCCTATTTTGTCTAGTAAGTGGAGTGTCATTGGTTATTGGTGATTAGGAATGGGTGACGACTTAGTTATAACTCACTGTTTATTGTGGGAAACAGGAAACGAGCAAATTAGGATGCTTGCTGGTGCCCCATCTTGAGGAAGATGGTTTCTAAGTCTTCTTGAGTGCAGTGGAATTCGGTTAGGGGAATGTTGGCCGCGACGAGTTCGCGTAATAAATTGGCTGCATCTTCCGGGCTTCCTGAAAAATCAACGCACACCTGCTGAGTTTCCGGGATTATTGCCCAATTTTCCACCCAAGGAAAGTTTTTTAATTCCGATGTTAGCGCTTCTAATTTATTTGCTAAAACCGACATAAAAATTTGCTGGCGGCTGAGGCGTTTGTAAAGTTCTTGTAAAGGTGCGCTTTCGACCAGATATCCGAGTTCCATGATGCCTACCCAGGTACAAAGTTCGGCTAAGTCACTGAGGACGTGAGATGATATGACTACGGTCATGCCGGCTTCTTGCAAAACTTTGATAATTTCGCGGAACTGCATTCGGGCGATCGGATCTAAGCCAGAAACGGGTTCGTCTAACAACAACAATAGCGGTTCGTGGATAATAGTTCTTCCCAAACTGAGGCGCTGTTTCATTCCCCGCGACAGGGTGGAAATTAAGCTGTTGCGCTTGTTGGTTAGTTGCACCAGTTCTAACACGGAGTTGATTCGCTCTCGGCGGCGCGGTTGCTGGAGGTTGTAGAGTCGGGCAAAATAGTCTAAATAATCCCAAACAGTCAAGTCGTCGTAGAGGGGAAAGTCATCGGGAAGAAAGCCGATGCGCTGTTTGAGAATCGGGTGCGATCGATCGCGCAATAACCTATCCCCGTTGATGTAAATTTCCCCTGTAGTCGGTTCCTCAGCAGCCGCCAACATCCGCAGCAAAGTAGTTTTGCCGGCACCGTTGGGGCCGATCAGTCCGCATACTTCGCCTGCTGCTACTTGCAAATCGATGTCATTGACTGCTATATGGCGATCGAATTGTTTCGTCAGCCCGCGAGTTTCTATTGCTAGTTGTTTTGCCATTTTTGGATGGTAAATGAATTTTTATTGGTGCATTTCTGGGAATAATAGGAGTTGGGGAGGGCGGGTTTATTTAACCTGTCTGCAAACTTTAAGCCTACTGGCGAACCCGCCCCTACAGCTAATGGAGAATGCAGCAATATCTCAGATAGATCCGATCCGTTATTACAAACGCCATGTCTTGTAGGGGCAGGTTCACCGACAATAATTGCCGAAAACCGACAATCTTATAAACCTGCCCCCGCCCGACGACAAATCGCTAATCTACCGGACAGGATATTACGCATCCACACCAAAGAAACAGGGTTTTTGTCGCTTTTAGGTGCTATAACTAAGTATTCCCCAAAAAAAACCGTTTCCCATCGTCCGCGCGTAAGTCCCGATTGAAATAGATGCCTACAGCTAGCCTAGCTCGTTCTTGCAGGAATTGTCATCTCGTTTCTGAAATTAAAACAAAGACATTATCGATCGCTGAAATCCTTGCTAATATTAACTCTTCCTTCTTCCTTCTTCCCTCTTCCTTCTTCCTTCTGCTATAGCCTTTCTCAAAAAGATGAGGTATGATTGATAGATTATATAACCACTTAAACGTATAGGGCTAAAGCCCAACTACGTACCTCATCTTTCGCTCGAACCGCTATATATCAAGTCTGCACGGAAAATTCCTCTGCATCGATATCCCAATTTGCCCAGCGAATTGCCTCCCTAGCTGATGTCAAGTCAGGCGGCACTCTCAAAGCGTGAATGAATCCCGTACTCGGACAAGTCATTTTTAACAAACTAATCGGCTCGACATCGGCGTTATCTATTTGTAATAGTGCATATTCCTGCCAACTATCTATCTATTTGTTTGGCTTCCAACTCTTGACAAATGCGATCTTACCCAATTCCTTCAATTAACACTCGCCTCAGCTCGGCATTCTCTTCTGCTATAAGCCATTGGGATTGCCATTTATTTGGGTGGAGTTGACCGTATTTTTCAGGCAATCTGACGCCGTGATAATAGTAAAAATTCCATCCATCCGCAAACTCAATCGCAGGTTCTCCTTCCGCGTGCAAGCGGTTTTGACTGTCAAAGCGCAGGTGGCGGGGGCGATCGCACACAAAGCAAGTTTTTTCAAAGGGAAATATAAAACCGCAATGCTCGAAAAGCAGCTTTTGGCAGTGATGTATTTCTTGTGCCTTTTGGGAAAGATTGACGCCTAATGAAGAGATATACCATTGAGTCAAATAGATTTCTTTAAGCAAAGTCGTGGGGGTTTCAGGGGATGTCAGGTCGTACAAAGAATGGGAAAAATCATGCTCTATAGTTGGTTCAGATCGCCCATATTCGTTAGCAAAGTCCCTCATTAGCCAAATCAGTGTGCTATCTGTTTCGGGCTCGATTGTCACGCGATCGAGTTCATACTCCCACACCGCCGGACTGGCAAATTCTCCCACAATCGATCGAGACATCCATTTCCCGTCTAGCTTTTGCCCCGGTCGATTCCAGATCCATTCGTTTGAGCAGTTTAGTGAACGATCGCATTTCAGCAAGTTGAAGATTTGGAGATAAGCGTCGCGGGGACTGCTGCAAATAATCACTTCTGGTGCTTCTATGCCAATAGCTGCATAGGCAATTTTGACTGCTTCTGTGGCTTTTTCAGCATCAATTGGCTTAGTCGAGAGAGCAAGACGTTTCTGTGCGAGTTCGCCTAACACTCTAAGAGGGGCAATTGGAGGGTAATAGTAGCCGAAAGACAGTTGTTTCAGATTGGTCAGCGAGCGGAGGGAGCTGATGTCGGTAATTCGATTATCGCCGAGATACAGTGTTGTTAGATTGGTGAGCGAGCCGAGGGAGCTGATATCGGTAATTTGATTCATGCAGAGATTTAGTGTTGTCAGATTGGTGAGCGAGCGAAGGGAGCTGATGTCGGTAATATAATTCCAGTTGAGCATCAGTGTTGTCAGATTGGTGAGCGAGCCGAGGGAGCTGATGTCGGTAATTTCATTGATGTAGAGATCCAGTTTTGTCAGATTGGTGAGCGAACCGAGGGAGCTGATGTCGGTAATTTCATTGCCACCGATATCGAGTTCTGTCATGCTTAAAAGTATTCGCTCCGCAGCTTCAGCATCATCAGTCCCAGCCTGTTTTAACAACACTTCAACTGTGTGCCTTGCCCCTTCTGAAAGACTGTCAATATGCCTGCACCAGTCGGCAAAGCGGCTAAAACTCCTTGGCTCGTTTGGTTTTTGTTCTGACATAAAACACTCCAAGGGGGACAAAATTTGAGTGACAATTGACATCCGATCGCTGAGTGAAGTCTGTTATTTCAAATCTTCCAGCTTAATCCGAGGATCGACAGCTTTCAGCAGCAAATCCGCCAACAAATTCCCCACAATCAACATCGTCGCACCCATCATCAAACTTGCCATTACTAAATACAAATCTTGATTGTTCACCGCATCCAGAGTCAGCTTTCCCAAACCCGGCCAATTAAAGAAATATTCGGCAATAAACGCACCGCTCAACAAACTAGCAAACTCAAAACCCAATAGGGTAATTAACGGATTAACAGCATTTCGCAAAGCATGAATGTAAATTACTCGATCGTCCGGCAAACCTTTCGCCCGTGCTGTTCGGATATAATCTTGACGCAGCACGTCCAACAATTGTCCGCGCATCAATCTTTGCAAACCCGCAAAACCAGTAAGGCTGAGGGCGACAGTTGGCAAAATTAAGTGCCAGCCGTAATCGAGGATTTGACCCCACCAAGGTAAGTCTGCATGGTCAATACTTGTCATTCCTCCGACGGGAAACAGAGGCGAAGTATTCTGAGCAAAAAATAGCAGCAGCAACGCTGTGATAAAGCTCGGAAATCCCTGTCCCGTGTAGCTGACTACTTGCAGAACTCGATCGACTGTGCGGTTTTGATTGACGGCGGCGATAATTCCCAAGGGAATCGCGATCGCCCACGTCACCAACAAAGATGCGATCGCCATTAATAACGTCGCCGGTACCCGTTCCCACAGCAGCGAAGCTACGGATCGCTGATACACAAAACTCGTGCCAAAATTCCCCCGCGTCACAATTTGTTGCAGCCACAGCCAATACTGCACAATCGCTGGTTTATCTAAGCCGAACTGCTGTTCGAGTTGCTTGAGTGTCTCCGGCGAAATCTTCGGATTTTGGCTCAAAGTATCCAAGTAATTGCCCGGTGCTAGCTCAATAATTGCAAAACAAAGCATCGAAGCCAAAAATAGCGTTAAAAGTGCCTGCAACAGTCGCTTTAAAACATAAGTAAATGTCTCGTTGCCAAACAGAGAATTCAACGCTCGCCAATTCCGATTTAACTTAAGAGAAGTCATGCTATTTTAGATTTTAGATTTTAGATTTTAGATTTGTGAATGAGTGATAACTACCAGGTTGGGAGGGTGCCTACATTTGCATTATTTTTTATAACTGGTATCCTTAGTAAGATGTAGGGTGCGCACTGCGCACCTTACCACAACGAGTAATTAACAGTGAACTAACTAATATTCCACTAGCGTGACGATCGGCACATCGGGCAATTTCTGCCTGCCGCCCAAACCCTGCAATTCAATGATAAAAGCAAAACCGACAAGCTCGCAGCCAGCTTGCTCTAACAACTTAGCCGTCGCAGCCGCTGTTCCGCCAGTGGCGATTAAATCGTCCACAATCAGCACCCGGCTGCCGGATGTCATCGCATCTCGGTGCATCTCCAGTCGATCGACACCGTACTCCAACTCGTACTCAGCAAAATGAACCGCACCGGGTAGTTTCCCCGGTTTGCGGACAGGAATAAAGCCTATTCCCATTTTATAAGCCAAAGGCGCGCCAAAGATAAAGCCGCGCGATTCCATGCCCACCACATAGTCAGCAGACATTGCAGAGCATTTTTCGGCTAAGTTGTCAATGGTGTAACTGAGCCCTTGCGGGTCGCGCAGCAAAGTTGTAATGTCTCGAAACAGAATTCCCGGCTTGGGGAAATCAGGAATGTCGCGAATCAGAGATTTGAGATCCATAAGCTTGCAGATCGGCGTTGAGGGTAATGAGGCATCAAAAATGGTACAATAATAATGTCAATCGATTTTAAATTTTAGATTTTAGATTTTAGATTTGAGATTTTAGATTTACTATATGTAAACAAATGTCATAATTTCCTAACAACAGGGTTGAATATCAAGATTTGTCACCCTATGATCTAAAGTCAAAAATCTAATATCTAAAATCCAATGATTAAGTTGGCAGCACGAGTGGGTGAGGTTTCTCCTTCTATAACCTTGGCGATCGCCGCTAAGGCTAAAGCCATGAAGGCCGAAGGGATTGATGTCTGTAGTTTGAGTACGGGAGAACCAGACTTTGATACCCCCGAACACGTTAAAGCAGCGGCAAAACAAGCTTTAGACGAGGGGAAGACTAAGTACGGTCCTGTGGCTGGGGAACCGCAGTTAAAAGCTGCGATCGCCCGCAAACTCCGCGATGACAATAATCTCAACTATCAACCGGAAAATATCATTGTCACCAACGGTGGCAAGCATTCCCTCTACAATCTGATGATGGCTCTGATCGAGCCTGGAGAAGAAGTAATTATTCCGGCTCCCTACTGGCTAAGCTACCCAGAAATGGTGAAACTCGCCAGCGGCAAGCCAGTAATTGTACAGACTGATGCTTCTACAGGATATAAAATTACACCGGAACAACTGAGTCGAGCGATTACTCCCAAAACCAAGTTATTTGTACTGAATTCGCCCTCTAACCCGACGGGAATGGTTTATACTCCGGCGGAACTCAAAGCATTGGCCGAAGTGATAGTCGATCGAGATATTTTAGTCGTTGCTGACGAGATTTACGAAAAAATTATATATGACGGCGCTCAACACGTCAGCATCGGTTCCCTAGGCAAAGAAATCTTCGATCGCACCCTAATCAGCAGCGGTTTTGCTAAAGCTTACTCGATGACAGGCTGGCGAGTCGGTTATTTGGCCGGACCGATCGAATTAATCAAAGCTACCGGCACGATTCAAGGTCACAGTACCTCAAATGTGTGTACTTTTGCACAGTACGGGGCGATCGCAGCTTTGGAAAGCAGTCAAGAGTCTGTCGAAACAATGCGTCTAGCTTTTGCCCAAAGGCGTCAGGTAATATTTGAATTACTCGATGCTATCCCTGGGATTAGCTGTATTAAACCAGACGGTGCTTTCTATATGTTTGTCAACATCAGCAAGACTGGATTGAATTCTCTGGAATTTTGCGACGCTTTCTTAGAACAGCAGCAAGTAGCCGTTATTCCGGGGATTGCTTTTGGTGCAGACGACCATATTCGCTTGTCTTACGCCACCGATTTAAGCACAATTAAAAAAGCTGTAGAAAGGCTGGATAAATTTGTCCGCAGCATCTAAAAATTAGTTAGTAGTCATTAGTCATTAGTCATTAGTCATTTGCTATTTGTTCTTGGTAGCCACTGACTAATTACCGATGGCTGTTGACTATTGACTGTTGACTGACTACTGCTGATTGTTGACTAATACCCATTTTAAAAAGTCTTGCTACAGTAATTGTCCTATAGCAATCCTTACAGGAGTCGTAAATTTTTTACCCCACCCCAGCTCTCCCCGAACCCGCGGTTCGGGAGTAAGAAATTCACAAATGATTTAGGATGGCTATATATAAATTATCGTTCATTCGCTCTTACCACCTGCCGGACACGGCAGTGCCGTTTCCGGCAGGCGATAGCTGATAATTGATATCTAGCACTACTTTTCAGAATTGGTATAACTACGGCTGACCAATGACCAATGATTAATGACTCATGACTGCTGACTAAAGCTGTTTCGTCATGATTTCTTTCAGCAAATCCAGCCCCTTCTTAACTCGCCGAGAAACAGTCACCGCACTGATACCCAACCGTTCAGCCGTTTCTTTCTGCGTCAAATCGTAGAGAAACACAAACTCCAATATCTCGCGAGTACGTTGTTCCAACATAGCCAAAGCTTGCTGTACGCGAATTTGATCCTCTTGCGCCAACTGAAAACTCCGATACTTGCTATCGGGAACCAATTCTCCCAGACAAGTCGCCCCCTCATCTTCATCTTGCATCGGCGCGTCCAAACTCAGAGGCGATCGGTTGAGATGGGCCAACTTAATTTCTTGCCATTCTTGCACAGAAACCTCAAGGACTGCTGCTACTTCAGCATCCGTAGGTTTGCGGTTTAACTGCACCTGCAAATCTTTGATTGCTGCGACTGATTTGCGTTCGAGGGACTGCCAATGGCGGGGAAATCGCACAGAAGGGCTTTTGTCCCGCAAGTAGTGTTGAATTTCACCCCGTATGTAGGGAATTGCAAAGGAACTAAAAGCGTGTCCCTTGGCGATATCAAACCGCTCGATCGCCCTGATCAACCCAATACACCCGACTTGCAGCAAATCGTCGTAGCTTTCACCGCACTGGTTTATCCAGTGATAAACTTCTTTTCTCACCAGCCCGATATTCAGTTTAACTAACTGATTGCGGGTTTCATTCGATCCCGAAAGTTGATACTCGCGCAACAATTGCAAATTTTCGCTTTTTAGCTCGTTCGGCACTGTGGTAGACATGGTGGCATAAGGGTGGGTAGAGCAGAGGACTGAGCTTGCTTTAGATCTAGTTTCCAATCTAGTCTAAAAAAATTCACTTTTAGGTAGTGTAATCCTAGCACTTAATAGGTGTGATAGCGGACACACCTGTTTAAATTTCGGAAGGTGCTGGGATTTAGCTGGATTATCCGAAAGTTTTTCGACAGAAGGCAGAACTTGATCCGGCAGAAGACCTTCGGCACAAGCCAGAATTTAACCGGAATTTTTTAAAAGTAAATGACAATTTTAAGGCTGTTTTAATACAATACTTTAATTAATTAAAAATGCCAAATAAATAACTTGGTATTCATGCAAATTAAATCATAAATTTAGTCATTAGTCAACAGTCCTAAGTTATGTTGCTCAAGACTGTTGGCTAATGAAGGGTGAGCAGTAGCTCTAGGGCAAAAAACTGCTCAAGTTCGATCGATCCTGAAACCCAATTTTATGACACAGAAGGCTCAATGCGAGCATAAAACAAACCCCGAATTTTCACGTCCAGAGCGGGTCTAGCTCCCAAATCAGTATCAGAAGGCTGCGTACTCTCAAAAATCCCGCCAATTTCGCCAGTGCCGCTGTTAACTTTAGCAACTTGGAGAGAAATTTTGCCCGCCTTGGCGCGAGTGTCAGCCACCTTAACATTAGCCCGCACGCGTTTGGAATTGTCACTAGCCGGAAGCGCCACAGCATTGTCGTAGCCAGTCGCTACCCCGCGAGCTTTAGGGTCTAAAAAGCCTGCGCTGCGGTAAGAAGGAACGTTAAACTCCCCTCGCAAATCGGTGGAAGTATTGATAGCAACCACTCCCGGTTCGGAACTGGCCACTAGCTGTTTAATGGTAAACAAGAAAGGTACTTGCTCTCCGCCCGGTAACTGAATCGTAATAGCTTGAAAATCCAAGCCGTCTTCTTCTGTGAAAGTCAGAGTACCGTCAGTATCGACCTTGAGCGTACCTTGAACTTGGTCAATGCTCGACGTGAACCGTGTCAGCAATTTACCAGGCACAAATTCCGCTTCTTGGCGTTTGTTTGCTGGTTCTTCCTTCACAAAATAAGTTGTAGGCTGCAAACACAAACCAGTCAGTTTATAGGTGGCGCCCGCTTCGATGGGGATCGATCCCCGAGAAGTTTCTGCCAAGCTAGGGCAGTTATTAGCCAAGCCAGTACCTCTAATCTGGTCGTAGGTGAGCAACTCGGTAGTCGCCACCGTCGTGTCAGGAGCAGAAGAACAAGCAACCAGCGCACTCATGCAAAATGCTAAAAGTGCAACAATTAAAGCACGATATTTCATTGCAAACCTCAATATCCAACATCGGATTATATTAAGAAAAAGCCCTACTTCGAGCAAAATATAATTGCCCGCCGGCAGGCTAGGCCAGCGCTTCGGGCAGCATTTAGATCCTGATCCCTCGCTTCACCGACACCGGCATTGACTCAAACAATCAAGCTAGTGCGGCGTGAAAATAAGCAAGAACTTATGATTTCTCAATCATGTTCCGATCGCAGCCCAATACACATGGTACGACGGGTGGTGCTCTTTTCCTGACTTGGACTGCAAATTAATATTGCTTAAGTCAACCTACTTAAGTTACTTTGCTTATGACCCCGAATGGCGATCGCGACTAGCTCGATTAGTCGGTTGACCAAAAGGCTGGGGACAAAGGCCTTGTAGATTTCAAAGGAAGCAGCGGTATGGACAACGGCAAAGATTTAGAGTCAGAAAATTTGCAGTCTCAAATGCAATCAGTGACAGAGGCGATTCGGACTTTAGCCGAAAATTGTCAGGGAGACAGCCTGCTGCTTTTGGCCCTGCTGCGGACACTGGAAGCTTCGCACCGGGAAATTCGCGACGGTTTGTTTCAAGCGTCTTTTCCCGACAACCGCCAAGCACTTTACAAACTGCTCAGGAATATTGAAGCCAATGGCGGCTGGCCTTACATCCACCGCATGAAACTTCGATCGCTCTTGGGGTACACCCAACAATTATCTCCCCTAGAAGATTCTCCGGCCGAGTCGCCAGAAGACTCGGCCGAAACTCCCCAGGATGTTAAATAGTTTTGAGTGATGAGTTTAGTGAGTTTTACATTAACTCATCACTCATCAGCGAGCTGCGCGATCGCACCTAGAACCCGAAAGGTGTAGGAACAGGTGTAGGAAAAGGTATCGGGTTCGGCACCGCCGTCGGGAATATCGGCGTCTGACCCGGCATTGGCAATAGTCTGGGAGTCGGGGGAATCGAACTAATTGATAGCAGAGGCGAATCAGGCACGCTAACTGTCGGCGGAGTTGGAATCCTCGAAGCAGTCGGAGTCGGGGTCGGTGCTGCTGTCGGCGTCGGGGTCGGTGCTGCTGTCGGCGTCGGAGTCGGTGCTGCTGTCGGCGTCGGAGTCGGTGCTGCTGTCGGAGTTGGAGTTGGCGTCGGAGTTGGAGTTGGCGTCGGTGCTGCTGTCGGAGTCGGAGTTGGAGTCGGCGTCGGAGTCGGCGTCGGAGTCGGAGTCGGCGTCGGAGTCGGAGTCGGCGTCGGAGTCGGAGTTGGAGTCGGAGTCGGAGTTGGAGTCGGAGTCGGAGTCGGCGTCTCAGTCGGAGTTGGAGTTAGAGTTGGATCTGTAGTTGTGCTGGTAACTGTAGTTGTAGTTGTAGTTGTAATGGTGGTTGGTCTGGGGGTAACTGTCCCAGTCACAGCGATAAAATCATTCGCCTCGATCAGAGCGGCCGGAGTGTCTGTCAAAATTGCTAAAAGCTTGCCATCGAGCGTCGTAATTACTGTATCCCTGACATTGGCACCGTTACCTTGGCGAACTTGCAGTTGAGCGAAAGATAAATTGCTCGGCAGTCCAAAGAAATCCTCCGTGTCATTGTAATCAGTAATTAAAGCCAAACTGCCAGGCCCGGCTCCCAATCCAAAGACATCGCTGCCGCTGCCGCCAATCAGAGTATCCGAACCCTCACCTCCGATCAGAGAATCATTACCCTCTGCCCCTAATAAATTGTCATTGCCGAAACCTCCCAAAATGGTATCGTCGCCGATACCTCCAGCCAAGGAGTCATCGCCAAAACCGCCGTCTATACCATCATTACCTTTGCCGCCAAACAGGAAGTCATTACCTTCATCTCCCAGTACCGAGTCGTCGCCTTCATCGCCGCGAAGGGTATCGGAACCGCTGCCGCCAAAAGCTGTATCGTCAGCCTTCCCACCGAATATCTGGTCATTACCAGCATCTCCGAAGAGCGAATCGTTGTCGGCATTGCCGTACAAAGTGTCGTCGCCGTCGCTGGCGGTCAAATAATCGTTGCCCTCAGCGCCCAACATTTGATCCCTACCACTGCCACCGTTGAGAGAATCGTTCCCAAAATTCCCGTAGAGAAAGTCATCATCAGCATTCCCGAACACGGAATCGTCGCCGTCATTCCCTGTGAGGGTGTCGTTGCCAGTACCCCCGGCAATCACATCAGAGCCTCCGTTGCCAAAAACTAAGTCGTCCCCAGCGTCTCCCACCACGCTGTCTATCCCGTCGTTGCCTTCGAGGATGTCGTTGCCCAAACCGCCGCGAATCGAGTCGTCGCCGTTCCCGCCGGAAGCAAAATCGCGCCCTTGGTTGCCAATGAGTTCGTCATTTCCTTCACCGCCAAGCAACGAATCTGCTCCGTCCGCTCCAAGAAGCTGGTCGTTGCCGCCGTCGCCCTCTAGGGTGTCATCTCCTCCCGCACCCAGGGGCGTGTCATCGCCATCTAAGGCGCGAATTCGATCGCCCAGCGGAGTTCCTAGAATAAAGTCGTTGCTGTCTGTGCCGATCAGGTTTGCCATACGGGATACACCGGTCCTCAATAAAATAAATTGTTTGAAATTATGTTAATCGCCTTCGTGACAAGGGATTGCTGCTTGCCTAGGTTAGCATAATTGAGATTTTGGCAATCTGCCGAAGGGGCGCTGGAAGTTTTGCTCGTGTCTGCAGTTGCGATCGGGGCTGGTATAATGCTCGATCGGCAATCTAATTTCGTTATTATGGATTTTTTTAAATAGAAATTAGTCGAGCGGACTCAAGAAAGTCAATCGATTTTAGATTTTATATTTTAGATTAAAGAATTGAAGCATTGACCCCACGGATAAATTCGGAGGCTGGTTTTTCGATACAGATTTTTTATTTTTTCGTCCTGAGTCTGCGAAGGAATGAATCCGGGGGCTTGTATCCTGGATTCTCTCGGTCAAACTCGACCAAGGAAATAAGCAAGAAGGAAAAAGGAATAACTTTTGTCATTCTTCCTCCTCAAACTTTTACTTCAGATACCAGTTTAAAAAAATGCAACTGTAGGTCCGACTTCCCCATCATTAAATCATCTTTCCTTGCCAGTTATTCAGTCTCAAATCTCCAATAATGAAGAATATCTTCTACTTTTATTCAGTAATAGGTAACACTATCTCAAATTCACTTCCTTCCCCCAATGTAGAATTAACGTGAATTGCACCGCCATGTTTTTCGACAACGATAGACTTAGCGATCGCCAATCCCAATCCCGTTCCTTTCCCGACTGCTTTGGTTGTAAATAACTGGTCAAATATCTTTTCTTTGACCGATTCATTCATGCCACTACCATTATCGGCAATGGCAATTTTTACTAACTGATTTTCCACCGATGTTTGAATGATAATTCGATTGGGATGAGCCTTGATTTCTGTTATAGTTCGCCCGGCATTGGATTCGTCCAAAGCATCGATCGCATTAGCTATAATATTCATAAATACTTGATTTATTTGTCCCGGCAAACACTCGACCATCGGTAAATCTCCATAGTTGGTAATCACTTCAATGGCAGGACGTTTGTGATTAGCTTTGAGGCGATGTTTGAGAATTAAAAGCGTACTATCAATGCCTTCATGAATGTTGAAAGGAACTTTATAATCTCGATCCGCACGCGAGAAAGTGCAGAGGCTGGTACTGATATTTTTCAGCCTTTCACAGGCCATAGACATGGAATCCATTATCTTAGGTAAGTCTTCCAAGGTATATTCCAGATCGATTTCTTCGGCATGGTCGATAATTGGCTCGCTCTGGTTGGGGAAAGTTTCTTGATAGAGTTGCAAGTGTTCGAGCAACTCGGCAATCGTAGGTTTAGTTTCTTGGAGACTGGCAGCAATAAAGCCAAGGGGGTTATTCATTTCATGCGCCACACCAGCTACTAAATTACCTAAAGCCGACATTTTCTCACTTTGGACGATTTGTAATTGGGCGTTTTGCAAGTTGTGTAATGCTTGTTCTAATTCCACTGATTTTTGCTCGAAGGCAAGTTCTGCAATTTTGCGATCGCTAATATCCATCATCACGCCATCCCAGACGATCGAGCCGTCGGCCTGCCGTTCCGGTCGTGATGCCGCCTGCACCCATTTCACAGTGCCAGAGGTCGTAATAATGCGCCATTCCTGCTCAAAAGGCGTGAGAGTCTCGGCAGAATGGATGAACGCCTCAGTCAGAGATCGGCGATCGTCTGGATGCTCGAGCATCCGAAAATTTGTGATGCCTGCCAAGAAATCTTGGGGTGACACTTCATATAGAGCGGCGCAGCCTGGACTAACGTAGGGAATTGAAACAGAACCATCAGGAGCCAGGCAAATCTGGTAAATTATGCCAGGAAGATTATCCACTAGCTTTTGAAAGCGGGCTTTGCTGGCACGCAGTTCTACTAGCATTTGTTGGGCTTGTTCGTAAAGTCGGGCATTTTCTAGGGAAATTGCGACTTGAGCGCAAAGTAGATTCAGGAGTTCGACGCGATCGCTCGTAAATGCTCCTATTGCTAAACTATTTTCCAGATATAAAATGCCCATCAACTTGCCTTGATGCAAAATCGGACTGCACAAGATACTCTTCGGCTGCTGGCGCATGATATACGGATCGTTGGCTAAAGTAGGATCTGCTGTCGCATTCACCAGCACAACAGCCTGATTGTTGTGCTTAACTTTGTAAATTAGCTTTAGGGGAATTTCCTGACTCTCCTCAATAGGAATCCTCTGCAACACAACTGGGTTTCTTCCCTTGTTAATTGAGCCTTTAATTAGCAAGCGCTCGTCTCGTAGCAGTGTTAATACGCATTTATCTGCCCCCGCATTTTCGATGACAATGGAAAGCAACGATGAAAGCAGTTTGGACAGTTCGATTTCGCTGGAGATAGCTTGGGAAGCTTTGAGAATGGTAGCTAAATCTAAAGCCACAGAGGCACTGCTGCTAGAAGTAGCCGAACTGGTGGATGTAACAGTCCCCAAGGCGAAGATAGTTTCGTTAGTGGAAAGAGTACAACGAGTTTGCTGTAATACGGGAGCAAGTAATTGGGGATAGCGTTTGTCTAAATCAGCGACTTTGGCTTTTGCACCCCAACGAGCATAGCCATAGTAAGCTTCAATCGCGTATTCTTGAGCGATGCGCTGTTTATTCCATTGTAAGTAAAACTTTCCTGCTAGTTCGTTGGCGAGGGCTTCTTCGTTGATGAATTGATGTTCTCTAGCAAGATTTATGGCTCGGTCATAACACTCACTGGCTGCGACTTTTTCACCCAAAACTCGATGGCGTTCGGCTTCAACTAAATACCATTTATGCAAGTGGTTCATCGTGGCATAGTGCGCCCACTGGTGCAGAATCGTTTGATGGGTGGCAGCAACAGCAAGCAGTTCGGCTTGCTCCGGTTCTGGTTGGGTAGGGAAGAGTGCTAGATAAGTTAGCGCGGCATAAAAATGGAAAATAGGAACAAAAATCGATCCCGATACTGCCATTAAACACGGTTTCGCTTGGTCGATATAGTTGCGTGCATCTGCATAATTACCAAAGTAGTAAGCAAGCAGCAGTTTGTAGATGTAAGCTTGCGCCATCGCTGTTAAATCATTATCCTGCTGGTGCTTAGTTAGCATCAACGTTTCATTATATGAATTGCCGATCAAGCAATATGGTTGACTGACTAATTCAATCAAGTTTTCTGCTGCTTGTTTGCCTAAATTTACATATACTCGAGCAGATTCTTGTTTCACCTGAGCCAATGCCACACTATAATCAGCCATGTCTTGAATAAAACTATTCAGTTCTTCACCGCTAAAAAACCTGCCATTACTGTGACCACCGAGAGCAAAACCAGCGTGTAAAAAATCTCCAGTTTCTATGCCAGCATAGTAAGCTGCTTTCAGAGTCGGGATTGTGGCACCCAAGCGCTCTTGGTAATGTTGAATAAAGCAACCAAATAGAGACATAACACCGGATTTAATTTTTTTTATATTAAGTTTTTCCAGTAAATTTAGAGCCAATTTACCAAAAGCATAGCCTGCGGAAGGATCTTCCAAGAAAGCACACAATACCATGCCGTGAATACCGTACCCAGTTGTTGATGCCACGGTATTGCCGGATCGAAGAGATAAATTCACCATCATCGAACTCAGTAAGGGCAATAAACCGGGCATTCCTTGGATAATGGGTGAAAACAACATTGCCATCAATTCCATTGCGGCTCGATCGGTAGGATCGGTCATTAATGGCAGATTTATCAAGTCTTCAATTTTTCTACCTTCGAGTTGGGTAGCAAGGCTTTGTAGCATTATGCTAGTCTTAGCTGGATCGGGTTCTGTAGGCAGTTCAAGCCCCAATTGCTCTAATGCTTTTCTGCCAATAGCGATCGCCTCCAACACATTACTTTGTACAACTTGCGCTGCAATTTGAATTTCGTAAATTTTGATTTTGTCTAAAATCGTTTGAGCCGAGCGCAACATAATTGTTGCTATCTGTTCCATCCCCTCAAAGTCACTATTCAAATAACTAGCTTCAGCCGCAGCAATATGGAGGTTTAAAGCTAATTCATACTGACTTTGCCAACAGTGTATTTGTAGTAGATCGATGCCTGTTTGAAAATATGTTATTGCTGCCGCGTATGCTATAGAATTTCTCGCCTTACCTCCAGCTTTTAAATTTAGTTGAGCTAACATTTCTTGTTCTCTCGGTTCAGTAATTAACTTAATTCCTTTATTCAAATGCTCGACAATATCAAACAGTTTGTCCTCTTGTTCTATTTGTGATAAATTTTTGCGAAGTAATTGTCCGATTTTGAGATGAGTTGCTTGTTTTTGAGAATCGGGAATCAGCGAATAAGCCGCTTGCTGTACTCGGTCATGTAAAAATTTATATCGTGCGAATTGTTTAGTGGTATTTCCCTTCTCTAGCGTTAATTTATCGCCATCATTTTCTTGATAAAATTTATAAACATCACTAATAGGTAAAATTAATCCTTCTTGTAAAGTTTTCCACAACTCAGCAGCAGTTTCTATCTCGGACTGTTCCGAAACAATTGCCAAAATCGCTAGATCGAACTGATTACCAACACAAGCGGCTAATTTTAATACATTTTGAGTCGATCGCGGCAATTTTTGTAATTGCAATGCTATAAAGGATACAACATCATCTGTAAGCACCTGCTGGTTAACTTGGGTAATATCGCATTGCCAGCAGCCTGATTCAAAATTGAAGTGAATGAGATTGTCTTGATGTAATGCTTTAAGAAACTGAGTAACAAATAAGGGATTTCCTTTGGTTCTTTGATAAATCAGTTGAAAAATATTACCTGCCCACTTTTTTGAGCATTTCAGGGTGTCAGCAACTAAGTGATTCACTGTGACTTGACTCAATGGTACTAAAGTAATCGTATTAATCGTTGCTTGTTTTTTTTGTATCTCGCCCAAAGTCAACATCAATGGATGTCCGGGGTTGACTTCATTATCGCGGTATGCACCAATTAATAACAGATATCCCGTATCAGCCATGAGGAGCTGCATTAAGTTCAGCGATGCCAAATCTGCCCATTGTAAATCATCTAAAAACATCACTAAGGGATGTGAGGCATTGGTAAAGACTTGGATAAATTTTTGAAACAATAAATTAAATCTATTTTGTGCTGGTGTTCCCGATAATTCTGGAGCTGGTGGTTGTTGACCGATAATTATTTCTAGTTCGGGGATGACTTCAATAACAACTTGTCCGCTGTCACCGAGGGCTTCTAAAATCTTAGTTTTCCATTGTTTGATTTGGGCATCGCTTTCACTTACCAATTGCCCCATTAAATCCCGAAAGGCTTGCACGAAGGCACTTAAAGGAATGTTACGCTGAAATTGATCGTATTTGCCTTTGATAAAATAACCGCGTTGGCGCACGATCGGTTTATGCACTTCGTTAACTACTGCTGTTTTACCAATCCCAGAAAAGCCAGCTACCAGCATCATTTCTGTTGCGCCTTGACTAACTCGCTCAAATGCTTGCAGCAGTATTGATACTTCAGCTTCTCGTCCGTAAAGTTTTTCGGGAATGAGGAAGCGATCGCTCACATCTCTTTGCCCAATTTCAAAACTCTGAATTTCCCCAGTTTCTTTAAGCCGATCTAAACATTTTTCTAGATCGGTTTTCAGTCCTAAAGCACTTTGATAGCGGTCTTCCGCATTTTTTGCCATCAATTTGCTGACAATCTCTGAAAGTACATATGGAATTTGTGGGTTGATTTCGTGTACTAAGGGTGCTACTTCGGCGATATGGCAATGTACTAACTCCATCGGGTCATTTGATTGAAATGGCAACTCTCCTGTCAGTAATTCGTAGAAGGTGACACCAACTGAATAAAAATCAGTCCGGTAGTCAATTCCCCGGTTCATTCTGCCAGTTTGTTCGGGAGAAATGTAAGCAAGTGTCCCTTCTAAAACATTAGGATTAAGCAGGGTTTGGGTTTCTCGTGGCAATAAAGATGCAATACTAAAGTCGATTAATTTGATTTGTTTGGTTTGCGGGTTAATTAAAATGTTGCTGGGTTTGAGGTCTTTGTGAATGATGCGTTCTCGGTAGAGAATATTTAAGGTGTGGCATAGTGCGATCGCCATTTGTAAAAACTCGCTTAAATTGAGTAGAGTTTCCCCTTGTTGAGTCCATTCTTTGAGCGAAATTCCCCCGAAGTCTTCCATTACCAGCGCATAGCTGTTTTGGTAGGCTTCTAAGCTGTATGTTTGGATGATTCCGGGCAAGTTGAGGTTTTTGGCGATCGTATATTGATTCCGAAATTGCACGAGTTCGCTAAAGGTGGGATACTCGCTATGCAAGACTTTAATCGCGACGGGCACTTTGTCCTGAATACGGAAAGCTCGATAAACTTGGGTGCGAGTTCCTGAGTAAATGCGCTCGAGCGTTTGATAACCTCTCAATGTAAAATTTTGAGTTTTCATATTTTTATTATCGGCCTCATGGGCGGGCTGTTTGTAGCTTAACAGAAGAAAAGATAGTTTCCAACTCCTGTGATATTTAAGTATCATTAATATGATCTAAATCGCTGGCAATTGTGATTTAGGTCACGCCAAATTTCCTTTTTTAAAATAAACCAATCCACTTTTATTTAAAAATTAAATAGCCTCATCCATATTGGAATAGTGAATAATAAACTAACGCAGCCGAGGCCGATCGCAGTTACGGCTAATTCGCGATCGAGATTGAAAGCTTCTGCCAGCAATGTAGTACCAAAAGCAGGAGGCATTGCCATTTGCAGCACTAGCACAAGTCGGGGCGCGCCCGTGATCCCAAAAAATGTTAATCCCGTTCCAATTACCAAGGGAATAAACAACATTTTAATCCCCAGACAAGCCAAAACTTGTTTGAGGTTGTGCAAGGAATTCAACTTGCTCAACTGCATCCCGATCGTAATTAAAGATAAAGTAATTACAGTCCAAGCGCCTGTTGTTAACAATTCTGCGATAGGTACCGACAGTGGCAAGCTGCGCGAGACAAATCCTAAACCAAAAGCCCACAGTGCCGGATTCAGAAAAATTGCCCGCACCGGACCTAACCAACTCTGAGGGCGATCGCTTTTACCGCAGTGAGAAGCAATAGCAACTCCCAGTATATTGATTGCCATGGTAGTGCCTAGCAAGTCGTAAAACAACGCCCAGGCAAAGTGTTCCGAGCCTAATAAGGACAACGTGACGGGAATGCCTAAATAACCCGTATTACCCACCATCGTTGCCAATAAGAAGCTGCCTTGAGCGGGCAAACTCCAAGCAGTAGTGTGTTCCGGGCTATTTTGGGCGATCGGATTAAGAGTCTTAAAACGTTCCTCGCCGACACCGAAATTTATCAAAATCCAAGCGAGTCCTCCACCTGCTAGAATTGCCGCCCAAGCTATTAGCGGCGCCATCCAAATAGCGCCCGACAAATTGGCACGGCGGATAAAAGCAACAATGCTCAAGGGCGTGCCAAAGAAGAAAAGAAACTTGGCTAAATATGTAGAATAGCTTCTCGGTAGCAGGCGGCCGAGAAAAAATCCCAACGCCACCCATGCGATCAGATTTAGATAAAGTTTGAGCAGCGGATTTTCTAAATAAAGCATGATTTAGTAAATATTTACTAAATATTTACGCAGATCCACTACTTTTGCCAAAAAAGCCCACCTTTAGCCTACCGCCGCAGTTTTCCCTGGCAGCGCAGCCCTAAATATTAATGCTTATTCAGCCTCGCAGATAATTTTCTCGACAGGCCTTGACATCCACAGAAGCGCGTGTAATCATAAAGTTGAGGAATAAATCAACATAGGTCAAAACTATGGCACGGCAAGCAAAACAATCATCTCAAGCCAAAAGTTCCAGCAGCCAAGCAGCCTCGAATACTCGCACCAAATTTACCCTCTACAATTTTGCCGGAAACGCAAAGGCATTCTATCTAGTCGATCGCATTAATTTAGAAAGAAAGCCCGGCGATATCCCAGAAAAATCCGTCGCTCACAGCATCATCATCATCGACCGTTCCGGCTCAATGTATTATGACTTAGAACCGCTGAAAGAAACCCTAATCAAGCTTTTGACCTTAGACGAATACAACAATTACCAGCTAATTGTCAGCCTGATTTCCTATGCTAGCAATGGGGACGTAATTTGTCATTTCCAGCGAATTCCCATTCAAGAAGTGCTGAAGTTTGACTCTCAATATATCAAAGAAATTCAAAAAATCCACACGGCTGGCTGTACCTGCATATCGCAGTCGATGCAACTCGCTAAATCTCTGGTTAAAGCGGGAGAAATGACAGCGATCAATTTGCACACCGACGGCTATGCAAATGACCCCAGTGCCAATTCGGAAGCTGCAAAAATCGGGGAAATCTGCGAAGAACTCAAAGGCATGGATGTGTTTGCCAACACGATATCCTATGCCTGTGCTGATTTCAAACTTCTCTCCAAAATCGCCAACACATTATCGGGAAATTGCATCCGCGCTGGCGAAGTCAAAATGGTTTATGATGCTCTTTACGACAGCACAAAACTGTTAGGCAGTTCCGTTGCACCTCCGCTGGAAGAACCGTTAATTAAGGAATACGATTATCAAGTTTTTGTTTCCAAAAGTGGCAAGAAAATTAACGGTTCATCGAGCACGCTGAAAATCTGCGGGCTGAAAGCAGACGATCGGGGACTTTTTTACAAATATCAGAAAGTCGCGAAAGATGAGTATGACAAACTAGATGTTCCCGTTGCTCAAACTGATGAGTCGGTGTTTGCTTTTGCGAAAGCTAACCTCGCTGACGGCAATTTAAATACGGCTAAATATGCGCTGGCGAGCACCTTCGACGCTACTTTGACGGAAAAACACGTTAAAGCTTTGACAAATGCCCAAATAGCGGAGTTTACGGAAGATTTGGAACAGGCTGTTTTTGCGCCTGATGTGTTGAAAAATCATGAAATTGGCGATCGGGTAAAAGTCAGCGATAAAATTTCCCTGCTGGAGTTGATCGAGATATTCGAGGAAAACAGCAACAGCATCATCATCAACTTGAAACATTTGCAAGAAAATTATCAGCGAAAAGGTTTGAAGCGACTTGAGGGAAAGCGAGACGAAAACGGCAACCTTGTCAAGCCTTGGCTGAAAACTGAATTCTTAGATGGTGGCGAATACGTGCAAATGGGTTCATTTGCCATCAATCAAAATACCGCTACCATCAATATGCTGATTACCCGGAAAGCTAAGCTGGTAAAAGTTGAGGATGAAACTTTAATCGCAGAAGTGGCGGGAATTCTAGTTACCGACCTCAATACTTTCAACAATTATACCATTGTCAGCGACGGCGAAGTTAATATTAAGTCGCTGCGAACAAAAATCAGCAGCAAACCAGTGTTTGATTTGCTCAAAAAATGCGGTGTTCTTGAAAAAGACGGTTCGCCCGTGCAAGAATTTGACTTCCGTTCAGAGTACGATATTAAGTTAGAGACTTTGCCCCTCGTGCCTTTTGACGGGCGTTACGGCAGCCTTGACGGAGTGTTTGAGGAACTCGCAGAAATCAAAATTCTCTCTAGCATTCTCTCGGCTCATTTGAAGGAAGAATCCGAGGCTTACACTGCGGAACAATTGGAAGAATTGAAACAGCATTATCTGTCAAAAAACCTTTACATCAACTTTCCGACGACGACGGAATACACAGATTTAAAAAGTGCTATCGCCAACGGTTCAGTAGATTCGCGAGTCAGCTACAAAATCGACATCGGCAGCAAAAACATCCTCAACTTCGGCAAATTGCACTCTGCCAACAAATTTCTCGATCGCCTTTATGAAGTTTACCAAAAAAACACGGGCGAAAAGCTAGCAAAACCGACATTTGACATCACCTTAGATGAGCCTGTTGTCTTCGCACACAAAACGTTGTCATCCCGCACAAAAATTACCAAAGTTGACGACTTGATGAAACTGATTTTCGATGAGTTTTTGGGGTTGGAGAATAACGGAATTGTTAGCGTTACTTTAGCCAAAGTGGGTGCAGATAGTTTGCTGCGCCTTTTGCAAGCGAAATGGCAGGGAGAAGATGTCAAGCGAGAGGAGTTTGTCGCTGCTTTAGCTAATGCGAATGAGCGACTGGAAGCTTATGCTGAAAAAGTGTACAGGGAAAAAGTTTCACCGCTGGTTTTCTATATCGGTTCTACCGGACTTATCCCGGATGAAATGGAGGCAAAAGCGGCGACTGCTGAGGAAATTAATTCTAAATACGGCAACTTGCAATTTTATAAAGATGAGCAAGAGGGGATGTTTTTTGAAGTGGGAGACTGCATTATTAGCGTGTATGCTAAGAATGAGTATTTCACGGTAGGGAAGTAGGAATTAGGGAGGGCATTATTTGCCCACCTTGGTTAAATATGTGTGATTTATCAGAGGAGATGGCGTGAACGAGTCAACGCCTTAATCTTTGATGAATCAAGTCCTAGTGATTTTAGTAAACAAATTTCCAGAATGATTTTGAGCTTACGTATTAAATTTTCTAATTCATTACCAGATACTATATGTCTACTTTTTTTCTTCGACTTTGAATCAGAACTAGGATGAGTTAAAAAACCTCTTGTGTCTCTAACTTGTTTGATGAAATTTTCTTTGTCCTCATTTGAGATAAAAAAATTATCAGGTAAGCAACTAGAAAAATTATTTTCCGAATAGTATATTAAGTGAGAATAAGCATAACGCAATAAACTAGCATAATGCAATAAACTAGCATAACGCAATAAAGTACATGACATTGATTCTAGTGTCAATTTTAAAAAATATATTTTCCAGAATATACTTCCATCATCCAAAAAATCTTCTAGCCTTTCTTTTAAAGAGTATTCATTCCAATATTCTGTTTTTCTTAGTAAAGACTCATAATAAGCTTGATCGATATCATATTTTTTTAGTTCTGAAGAAAATGTCTCATTTAGCTTATTTTTAATTTTTTTGAATGTGTCCTCATCACAATAATTTCCTTCACAATAAATTCTATGAAACCCTTCAATTGCTTGAGCTAGATCCAAAAATAGGTAGTGCTTTTATGTAAAGGATAGAGGATAATAGCACTACCCCAATCTTTTGAGGAGTCTCATGATGAAACCCTAT